>CAJMCT010000001.1 GCA_905211955.1 uncultured Eubacteriales bacterium
TTACTCGCCAAATATGGTGGCTCTTTCGAGCTCTTCTACCTCTTTGTGCGGCATACTTGATTATAATAACAGGGAGATTTGGTTTCGTCAAGAGGTTTTGCGAAAAAATTATAAAAAAAATAACTTCCGTAACACACACAAATCCTTAACTCATCACTTTAATTATTAGAGAAAATAAATATGTTATAACGCCACCCACAATCACCGCAAGTCTTACTATAATTTGGCTACGATTTTGGAGACTCTCACTTCGTGTTTTCGCAGTAAAATTACAACTTGTTGTAGTACTCTTTAATTCTCTGCGCCATCAATTTTCTTCTTTCGGGTAAGAATTTTTCAATATAATCATTATAATCCCAATTCACAATATCTAACGGAATGCAATTATCCTCTAAGTTCTTATCCAACTCTTCTTTTGTCATAGGAACACCATAAACAGTTTGATTGTTTATCGCAGATTCATAAGCTGTCTTGAAATAAACGTTAGGTGATTTTTCTCCAATTTGAATATTCACAGGCGTGTCTAAAAAAGTATAATTTGCCACCTGATTATAGATAGATTTATTATCTAAACCGCCAACCTTTTGCAAATAAGCTTTAGGAAAAATGTGATGAACGTCACTTACTCCATACAAATCTCTTACATAGGAAGATGCGGAAAATAAACCTTTACTGTTAGAAACAATTTGAGAAGCAAAGAAAGCTGATAATGCAGGCGCAGTTGGAACTGGAGAATCCAATTTCTGCACTAACCCAAACGACCAGAACGCATCTGACAATTCCGCATTTTCAATCTCTTCTAAATATTTTATAACGCCCTTTTCATTGATATTTCTAATATCCAAATCCATCTTAGATTCGGGAGACGCACTATATCTCCCCGTTAAAATAGACATGGTAAACCATTTCGCCACATAGCGTTTAATTTCATTTTTGTCAACTTCGTTTGACATTACTAATTTCAAATACACAACGTAAGCGAAATCAAGAGCATTTTGAGAGCTAATCAATTTGGAACTAACAAATCCTGCACTTTTGATCGCAAGAATAAATTGTTCAAAATAGTATTGTCTCATGAAATGTTTAATACCTGTCGAAAGTTTATTAAAAGAATCCTCTGCTATTTCTTCTTTATAATCCCTCGTTAAGAAATCCCGTCCAGAAAGCAAACTAACCAAATCTTTCAATTTACCTCTTGAAAACATATGTATAAACGAAACCCTTAACATATCCTCGTAAGAAGGATCGTAAATGGACGAATTATCATCTTTTAACCACGCCATTTCCTTACCAAAATCCGAACTTAAAAATTCAGGATCGGCTTCTTTTAATTTATGATAAAAACTCGGCTCTATCGCAATATGACAGAAATAATCGATAGCCTTTCTTAAGTTATTACCGCCAAATTTACTATCAGCCGCAATCTTACTCATGGCGAAATCTGCTTGACTCAAAACGGTGCCTTTTGAGTTAATCCTAATAAAGACGTCTGTTACAGTATCTATATCCAACTCTGCTGACAACTCTATAACACCCAAATCTTTTTGTTTAATCGCTAATATAGATTGAATCTTTTGATTCATTTCCCTTTTTGTGATTTCATGATTTTCTTCACAATATTTCTCAATAAACTCAAAAGAATCAAAATCCGATTTGAAGAAAATCGATATATCTTCAATCCATTTTTTACTCTTTATATGAGATTGGTCTTGAACATCAAATATTTCTTCATCTTCTTTCGCGAAAGGATTATATGCAATTTTAATGACTCTTTCTTTATACTCTTCATCTAAAACAGTTATCCCTAAAATAGAAGTCATTAAAGCCGTAACTCTTTGTTGTCCGTCAATAAGTATTCTTTGTCCTTTTGACAAAGAGCCATCTTTAAGCTTTACGTCATGACTTCTACTCACAATAAGATAGCCAGTAGGATATCCTTTATATAAAGAATCAATTAAATCCCTAACTTGCTTCGCCTTCCACACAAAAGGTCTTTGGATTTCAGGAATAACTACTTCTTTATTTTTAACCCAACTCAATATTGTTTCAACGCTATATTTATTAATGTCATATTTTTGCATAATCACTTCTCATTAAATACATTTCCTTGTTTTCAATCTTCCAGCAACGCTAAAATTTCGTCGGCGTTGGTGTCGGGTTTTACTTTGGGCATAACCGCTTGTATAATGCCTTGCTCGTCAATCAAGAACGTCGTTCTCACAACGCCCATACTCACTTTGCCGTACAACTTTTTCTCTTGCCAAACGCCGTAGGCTTGAATTGTCGAAAGTTCACTATCCGAAAGCAAAACAAACGGCAAATTATATTTCGTCGCAAAATTCAAGTGCGAATTCACGCTATCTTTGCTGATACCGATAACCACCGCGTTTTTGTTTTCAATTTCTTTGTTTTTGAGCGCAAACGCACAGGCTTGTCTTGTACAACCGGGCGTATTATCTTTCGGGTAAAAATATAAAACCACTTTCTTGCCGAGAAAATCGGACAACGAAACCATATTCCCATTTTTATCTTGCAACGTAAACTCAGGCGCTTTCATTCCAACTTCTAACATTCTTTTATTCCTCTCTTTTCATTATTTCGTAGGCTTTTTTAATGAACTCTACTTTCGTCATACCTTTTTCGGTTAAAAAGGCATTGATTTCTTCAAACAACTCTCTTGGAATCATCGTTTGAAAATTCGCGTTTTTCTCTTTACGTAATTCTTTATTCTTTTCTTCGTACTTACGTCTCGCCACTCTTTTCGACGTATCTTCTTTACGAGTAACCATTAACAGCTTTCTCCTTTATCTTTTTCAAAATTTCTTCATCTGCTGGGCAGAAATTGTAGTTAATAATTTCCGCTGGCGTTATCCATTTTATATCATTATGCTCGAGTTTTTGCGGAACGCCCTCGGCTATTATTGCATTAAATAACGTTAAATGCACGGTAATGTCGGGATATTCGTGGATAACTTCCATAAAAATATCCCCAACGCTAATGATAATATTTAATTCTTCTTTGCACTCGCGAATTAAGGCTTGTTCTTTTGTTTCGCCTTTCTCGACCTTTCCGCCAACAAACTCCCAAAGGAGCGCTCTTGCTTTATATGCTGGTCTTTGGCAAATCAAAAACTTATCCTTATCCCATATAAGCGCAGCAACAACTTCTACCATAACACTCACCTATTTCTATTATAACATAACCAAATTTAAAATCTATTCCGCAGTAATAATAGTATTTTTCCGCAGTTGTCGAATTTAAGCCCTAAAAAGTATAATTTCACTTTATTCTTGCGTAATATTCGTGCAACTTTTTATCGCAAATTATAGAAATCTTTTCTTTTTCTTCATCGGAAAGTTTCTTCCAAACGGTTGAATCCACTTCTACAATTCCAAGCGTTTTGTTAATGGTGTTATGTAAAAAAGGCAACACGATAAAGCCGCAAAAAGCAATTGCGACTAAAATATGCCAAAATATATTAAAAATTTTCTTTAGCGTTTTCTTCAATGGTTCTCCTTATAAATCTTTAATAATGTTCAAGAATTTATCAAAAGACGTAGCGTCGGGGTTGCTTGCAATATCATTCTCGCTAACCATATAATAACGGAACTTACTACCTGCTTGCGATTGCCACATCTTACCAAGTTCTGCTTTTTCACGGCTATCGTCGTTAGACGTTAAGTGTTCGCCTTTGGTTTCAATCATAACCACAAAACCACTATTTGTCATAACGATAAAGTCAGGATAATGGTTGATAAAACCGTTTATATAAAACTCGTGACGTTCAATATTTCTATGCCACCACTTAATATTAGGCATAGAAGAAACTTTTTCAATAACCTTGCGTTCAAAAGCGTTCATCGTTTGTTCTTCAGTATATAAAGACTTAGAAAGCAACGAGAACGTTTCGCCCGGATTGATTTCACTCTTTAACTTAAACGACGGAATGCAAACAATTTTACCCGTTTCAATTAAATGCTTAAATCTATCACGACGATATTCATCAAGAAGTTTATTGATTTTGTCTTTAATTCTAATAGCAAAACCGTGAACGTTCTTTTCAAGCGCGGCAAGTTCGTCACCGTTCATATTTTCCACAACACGGTCAATATAAACGGTCAATTCGCCACTTGAAACAATATCAAGTGTTTCAAGAATTTTCTTTATTTGATATTTACAGTTTCTCACACGGCTTTCGGGCGCTTGATTTTTAAACATTTCTTTGAAATATTCACTTTCAGCTTCAGCCATAAAACGATATTTCGGTTTTTCGTTTTTATTGACGTCAACTTCTGCAACGCCTTCGGTTGCTGAACGGAAATCAATTTCAACGCTCTTATCTTTCAGCGTAAAACCGTCGGATAAAAATTCCTTACTTACAAGTTCTTTATAATCGCCATCCAAGAAAGCAAATAAACTGTTCTCGGACTTATAATAGAACTGCGGAATTTCTAACGCCAAAGCTTCGTCTTTATATTCATCGTAAATTCTGTATGTAGTCACTTTACTTCTTACCTCCAACGGTAAATCACTTAACGGCTCCGTCTGAAGCGCTTTTAATTCTTCATCATAAATATCACTCTTAACTTCTGCACTTGCCAACATATCGTCAATAGCAGTAGAAGGCGTTTCCGTTTTTTGTCTTTCTTCGATAATTGCTTTAAGTGCCGAACTATCAAACTGCAAAAATTCTTCTTCATCCACCGTAGGCGGTGTAAGCGTAATTTCTTGTTGTACAGGCTTCGGTGCAGGTTCAACGACAGGTTTTTCTTCTGCCACACGGTAATCTTTACTACTAAAGCCAGCATCGTTAAGTCCTTGAATTACTTTCGTAATCGTAGCGTGGAAATCGTTAGAACTTGTAAGCACGTAAGAAAGATTTAAGAATTTACTCGTATTTTGTTTTGTGTAAGGCAAACGCAAAACACGACCTAAAATTTGCTCTACGTCAACGGTAGAAGTTTTGTTTGCAAGCGTTGCTAAAATATATGCAAACGGGCAGTCCCAACCTTCTTTAAGCGCGTTAACCGTAATGATATACTTTATCTTGCAATCGGGCGACATTAAGTCTTTATCTTTAATTTCGTTTATTTCCGCCGTCTTAATTGCAATTTCTTCCGCAGGAATACCGTTTTCAATAAGAACTTCTTTTACTTTTTCAAAAGTCTTATTATCTTTTTCATTTTTTGGTTGTGCTTGGAATAAAACGATAGGACGTATATAACGAGCACCCGTATTCGTTTTAGCAAGTTCGTCTAAACGTTTTCGTAAATCAATCGCATCCGCAATAACTTCTCCCCAAGATGGACGATTGTAAACAATAACGGGAAGTTTAACCATATTTTCCGCTTTAAGTTGCGCTGCATCTACGTAAGAAATAATATTACTATTCTTTCTTGGTGTAGCGGTTAAGTCAAGAATAAAGCAAGGATTCAAGTTTTTAAGCATTTCTACACTTAATTCGCCCGTAGTGTGATGGCTTTCGTCAACGACCACAACGGGGGAAAGTTGATTCAATACTTGAATAAGCGCAGTATCGTCAACACCTTCAATAAGGGTTTCAGGTGTAGAAATAAACTTGGTAAATTGTTGCAAATTGCCGTTTTCTTGATAAACCTTCCTACCTTCTTTGTTTTTAATACGGAAACTATCAAAACTCATTACCACAATAGAAAGTTGTTCGTTCACTGTGGTAGGGTTAAATTGTTGTCCGTCTAAAACTTGTTGTTTACTATAAACTTGAACTCTACCGTTAAAATCCGATTCAATTTTTTGCCTATACGGATGTGCAGGATTTGATAAATTCTTTAACGTTTGCGTTAAAATTGCTTCAGAAGGGACAAGCCAAACGACGACTTTTACCTTTTTGCTTGGTAAGTTGCCGAAAATAGTTCTTAACGAATTGCACGCCAAAAAGGTTTTACCGCCACCCGTAGGAACTTTGAAACAAACGTGCGGAGTATTTTCAATCGTGTTTTTGTATGTAGGAATAGCATCAAAACCGACCCTAACGCCTTTTTCTAACCAATAATCGTTGTAGGCTTTAACAACGCTATTCGTAGAGTTCAATAACTCACAATAACGGTTTAAATCACTTATAACTTGTTTTTGAAAGTTTTTTAATTCCATAATTTTACCTCTTAAAGCCTTGTGATATCACGTGGTATTTTCTTAAATACGATATTAAACTTTTCCATTACTTCTTGCGCGAGAACGCATTTATCCGCGTAAATAATGTATTCCGTTGCTTTTGTGTTTATCGTTGATAAAAATTCGTGGTTAAGCGTAGTAATTTCGTCCTTTTTATAATAGAAGTAATATGCTGTATCGTTATTCTTACTTAACAGGTAAGGGTTATCCGCTCTATCCGTATCAAGTGGCTTTTTCGTTTCCATATAATAAACGTATTTACGAATTTCTTCTTCGGGGACTTCTTCGTTTAGATTTTTATCATCCTTAAACAAAGGTTGTCCAAGTTCATAAAAGCTGAAATCACCGGGAATACCTGCAACTGCTTTATCGTTTTTACCATATCCGTTTATAACGCGCTTTACTCTTTCTGCGGTAATGGTATCCGCGTAATCCATCATTTCCACAAGGATAAACTTTCTATTTCCGCCATCTTTCTTATTTAGATTTAATACGGCGTGCGCCGTAGTTCCTGAACCACCAAAAGAGTCAAGAACTAATGCATTTTTATTGTCAATCAAAGAAATTAGTATTTCTATTAACCCTTTGTTTTTAGGATTATTGAAAATAGTAGCAGTTGTTTCAAAAATATCCTTTAATTCTTGTCCTGCCGAAGTTGTTTTAACGTCTATTTTATAATCTATAACGTTTCCATTTGAATCGTAAGTTTGGTAATTTCTATTTGAAAGAATGCTTTTTATTCTAATGAAACTACTAAAATTCTTCTCATAAATTTTTCCGTTCTTGAAATCCAACGCTTTATTTTCAAACAGTTCAACTATTTTTTCAGCAGTATAAGTGTTTTCTACGAAATTCTCTCCTGAATAGGAGTAATATCTCACATATCCTTTAGATATCAACTCGTTGTCTATTTCGTTTAACGATGTTTCTTTTTTTAATATCATATCACATTGTTCAGCGTTATAGTAAACAGTATAATGTTTTTTAGAGTTAAAATCTTCAACTATGTTATTAAATGAATTTTCACCGACTAGTACACGTTTGCCACTGTTATGAACTAAATTCCCATTTTCATCAACCGATAAATCTTTTTTATCTTTGGGAATATTCTCCAAGAAATAAGTATCTTTTTTGTTTTTAGCATATATAACACAATAATCGTTGCTAATAGATATATAATCCGAGTTTTTTCTTCCTTTGGGGTTTATTTCAACGGAAAGATATCCTATAAAATTACTAGAGCCGAAAATTTCATCACAACACAGTTTAAGGCTTGCCAACTCATTGTCATCAATACTAATAAAAATAACGCCTTTCGTTGAAAGCAATTTATGTAAGAGCTTTAATCTAGGATACATCATACACAGCCACTTATCGTGTCTTGATAAATCTTCGCCTTCTGCGCCAACCACTTCGCCAAGCCATTTCTTAATTCTTGGGTCATCCACATTGTCGCTATATACCCATTGCCCCTCCTTTTTCCCAGTATTGTAGGGCGGGTCTATATAAATACAGTCAACACTTCCTTCATATTGGGGAAGAAGGGATTTAAGCGCAAGCAAATTGTCCCCGTGAATTATCATATTCTCGGAGTTTTCCGCATTAAACGTATATTTTTTATCAAGAATCCTAAACGGCACTTCTTGATGATGATTTACAACCTTATCTTTTCCAATCCATTCTAACGTAGGCATTATTGTTCTCCATTGCAAAACTCGTAGTTTTTATAATTTTTTTGTTCAATTAATTTCGTTTGTTGTCTATCGTTTTCGTCTTTATAAGACAACGACACTTTCGTGGAATTATATACTTTCTCTAAATCTTCTTTTTTTATCCATCCATATAATTCTATGCTAATAGCAGACTTTGCAGGAATATTTAATGCTTTTACATTTTTATGAATTTGCCAAGAAATGTTATATGACTTATCATAGGGAATATCTACAAGCTTTTCTTTGTTCTGTCCCTGAAAAACTATTTTTATGTCACGCATAATTTTTACGTTACTACTTGAATTGTAGATTTCAAGATTAATTTTATAATAAAAATTATGTGAATTTTCTATTGACGTTGCTTCACACTCATCTTGTGTTTGGAACACTCCATTTATACCGTCTTTAACAAAAATAGAAATTTTTCCTTTCCGTGATAAATTATTTAACAACCAACCAACAATCGTACCTAATATTGTGCCCATCACGCCTATAATAGCATCCGAATTATCGCATACCGTTTCCCAAAACATTATTTTTTCTCTCCTAAGTTTAATTCTACCACATAAAATATGACAAATTCAGTCATATTTAAAAAAGATTTTAATTTTCTCTAACGCGCCACAATGCGGCAGGGTGATTTTTCACGTTTGCGATAATCTCTTCATTGCTAAACAACAATTCAGGAGCGTAAACTTTTTCTTGTAGTTTAGATAAAAACTCTTTTTCGCCGTCCGTTAAAACAAGTAAATCCTTTACATAAGCTAAAACTTTTTCTTTTGCCTTTTCAATATCAAACTTATCGTCTTTGGATATAACGGGTTTTAATTGAGTTTTATACTTCCTATAATCTAATCTTTCAACGTTTTTATAGTCTAACTCTTGAATATCATAGTCCCCACCGATAGCGTTATAAAATACAAGGCATTTTCTTAAAAGTTCGGTATCGTTTATAACGTTATTTTCTATCATAGCGTTAACGTCGTACAAATCTCTTGGCGTAGCGCGAGATAAAAGTGCGTTAATTTTACTTGCATAGAGTTCAATAGTGTTTAAGGTTAAAACTTCAAAATCTTCTACTATACCCTTCGTTAAAATTTTCTTCTTTTCAAGCGGTAAAACGTGGCACCTATCCAAGAAGTTAATTTCAACCTTAATGTTGTCACGATTACCGGCGTTGTTAATGTAATTAAATAAGAATGACGTTAAAGCGAAATGGTCGCGAGAATCGGCAAGTGAATAGCCTTCTTGCCACATATAATCGGTTAGGCGCTTTTTGAACTTCTCTTTAATTTCAGGCAATTCTTCCCTATCGACGTTTACGATAAAGTCCAAATCAATATCAACCGAAAGGCGTGGAAGTTCTACCGCCGTTAAATTTATTGCCGTACCACCTTTAAGAGCAAGTTTATCCTTAAAAACAACGTCGCTATTTAAGAATTTTAGGATTTCAGAAAGACGTAAAACCTTTTCCAAAGTATCTTTTATAAAGTTAGATTCTTGGGCAAGTCTTGTCAAGTATTGTCTTGAAAATTCCATTAATATCCCCCGTTTAGACGAGATTTAAGATTTTTAGGAGCCATAAGTTTCCATTTAGAATTAAACTCTATATCTTTATACTCGTCTCGTAAAAAATATTTTATCTGATTGGTTAGTTTGCTTTTACACTCTTCAAAGAACGAATCGTTCATCATAAATTTGTCTTGAAAATGTTCTAACACGTAGCCTGTTTTTTGATATAGAAATACCGAATCGTATGCTTTTAACGTTTCAAGTAGTTTTGTTTCGTCTAAAACGCGAATTTGGTCAAGCGCATTTAAGATTTCGTCAATTCCACCGCCTGCGTCAATATCGTCAAGGCAGTCAATAACCGTACGTTCAAGAGACGTTACGCGAACCGCGGCGGTTACTATATTCATAATTTGAACGTCGTGTTTTAGGGGTTTACGAACATAGTCGATATCGTCAAAAGTAAAATCGTTGAAACGCTTTTTACTACCCACCGTTACGGTATTAAAAACTTGATTAGCCACGCCAAAATATTCAAAAGCAGAATGATAGCACACGAAAGCATCTTCAGCGATTTTTGTAGCAAGCTCAAACTTTGTCGTAAGCGGATATCCCGACACGTCAACGTGAACGTATAACCCGTTGCGAACCTTAACTATTTTTTTGGAACGAACTTGCCCCGCTATCCAATTTTCGTATTGTTTATCATTTATAAAATTGTCTATTACGTCCTTTTTTGTAAACGTATAAGGGATAAATTTTGCCATTTACATATCCTCAAAACTAATTTTAACCACTTTAACATAAAACACTAAAAAAATCAAGTGGTTTGTGTAGATTTGGTTAATATTTAGTAATACTATACCTGATTTGCATAATTTCCGCAGAAAAATCAACGTTTCTTACGCATTTTTGGTGTAAAAAATATGAATTTTAACTGTTTTTACGCAAAACACTACGTTAAATAAGTGTTTCGTGTGAGTTTAGTTAAAACAATACATAAACTAAAAGGTTAGAACGTCTTTGTCCTAACCTTTTAGTTGATTATTCAATTACTTGTCGTCTAAGATTTTATCTTCTTCGAGTTTTAAGGATTTTAGCCACTCTTCCTTTTTAAGTTGGATTACTTGATAGTTTATACTTCCACGCGGACAACAAGATAATAAAAAGTTAAAGTCTTTTAGTTTGTTGCGAATCTTGTCGTTTGGGTCTTCGACTACAATTTTGGGTCTGCGATAAGCATTATATAAAGTTATAAAGCATTTCCAACTGTATGCCATCAAATTTTGTTTTGCGGCACGTTTGCAATACCTGCGCCAACATAGCCTTATAGACGATTGATTTTTACACATTTGAAACTCTTCCCACTTAAAATCGGGAATTAAATACCCGTCCCCTGCTTTCGCCCTTTCGAGGAATAATAAAGAAGAAATTTCTTCTTCACTCATTGACTTTACGTCATCATGATTAAGTTCTAGAGTTCGAAAACGCTTTAGCACAGTAAAAACAGTCATTCGAGAACAACTGCAAAGAGTAGCGATTTGCTCTTGTTTATTGCCTTTTTGATAATATTCAATGATTAATTTGTATTTTGACATAATTTTCTCCTATTTTATCGCCCCTTTTTTACCCATAGCGGTAGATACAGAAAAGTGTTCAATTTGAGGAACCACCCCGTTTTTTTGACCGATTTTTGACCTAACAAGAGATTTTTAAGAGAAAAAAAGTAGTCACTCTCCGAGAAGAATGACTACTAAAACCTTATTTTTTAATTAAAAATTGAATTTTTACCGCTTTACGGTGCTAATTCTTAGCCCCTAGGATTACGGATATTAGCCTGTGCTGTACCAACTTTCGAGCGAGCGATTTATCGCCCGTTTGAGTGCTGTATTATATCGCTTGACTATGTGCAATATCTGTATTCTACGACGACGTCGCAGCTTGTTTTCGTATTTATACTACGCAAGTAAATAACTTGTCTTGAGTAGTTATTTTTCTCCCCTTATGAATTTTTCAAATCCCTCAAATGTATACTCTGACAATGAGGTCTTCCCACTGATTGGGTCTTAACATTCCTTCTCTCTCTTTACGATATGTTTTCGCCTCGTTATAGTCTATCTTAAATGACCAAACCATTTTTTTCTTTTCGTTCGGTTTCTCAATCAAATCGAAATCCATATACCACTCATAACAAGTTTCGCTTCGCGGAATAACGGTATCAACAAATTGCGAGATTATATCTCTATCCACATAATGCTCCGTAAAATCCATTTTTTGCAAAAGGAAATTCTGTATTTTCCCCTCTACGCTATCGCTGTCCGTTCTCGTTTCTACGCCTGCTTCAAATGCGAGTCTCTGTTGTACAACTTTTTCTCTTTCTTTTTCTATTTCAGATTTATATTCCAAAAATTCTTCTTTGGAAATTTCATCTTCCAATCGCATTCGAGTCAAACGTTTCATTTTCTCGTCCAATTTAGCAATGTCTTGATTTAACCTATCTTTTAGAGCATCAGTCTGTCTGCGTCCCTCGTGGACCCCGACTTGATAAAGAGAAGAAACCTCATATAAAATATCTTTTCTGTTTCCCCATAGTCCTGAAAAAATATGTCTTGCCATCAACTCCAATTTCCAATCACATATTTCTCGCAAATCGCAAGCTCTTCCCGGATCGATTCCGGCTTCATCCCTTACGCTTTTTGAACCATTATTTAATTGGTTATAGCATTTGTATCCGTAGATTATATCTCCGTTTTTGTTTTTTCTCCACTTATTTCGGCGCATACGATATCCACAACGACATTTCAGTTTTTTTACCCAAACGTCGCCACTCGCATGAATCCCCGCAGTATGTATTACATCACCGTCAAGCGAAAAATAATGAACTTTACGTTTTCTTTGTTCTCTTATTTGCTTACATCGTTCCCATTGCTCTTCACTGATAATCGGCTCAAAATCACCTTTCACATACATATAAGAATCTTCATCGCGATTCCTTATTATCTTTTGGTCAAGAAAATTGTTTCTTCGGGATTTCAGATATGCGGGGTAACCTTTATAGGTAGAATTATGCAAGATACGAGAAATTTTTGAATTCTCCCATCGCACTAAACCTGAACTATCCTTACGATGCCGCCGAATCATTTCATCACGAATTTGCGACATACCCATTCCAGCGCAATACAAATCATATATCATTTTTACGGTTTCGGCTTGTTCCGCATTTATAACATATGTTCCTGTATTCTTGTCTCGATCGTAGCCGAGAATATTGCCGTTTCCGTATAGAACGCCCTTGTCGCGACTAATTTTCTGCCCCGCACGAACGCGCTCGGACGTTTTTCTGCTCTCTTCCTGTGCAAGCGTAGCCATAATCGTGAGTCGAAGTTCGCCGTCACCGTCCATCGTCCAAATGTTATCTTCGACGAAGTAAACTTCCACACCGTAATTCTTCAAATCTCTCGTGACCACAAGAGTATCTACTGTATTTCGAGCGAAACGGCACACCTCTCTTGTTACAATAAGGTCAAACTTCTTTTGCTTTGCATCTTGAATCATTTGCAGAAACGCAGGTCTTTTCTTTGCTTGCGTTTCCGTGATACCTTCATCCACATACTTTCTCAACACCATCCAATTTTGATGCCTTGTTGCAATATCGTCATACCACTGAATTTGATTTTCCAAAGCCGACAACTGCGCTTCATGTTCGGATGAGTAAACGATAGGGAGAATATGCAGCCGTTAAAAGATTTCGGCTACACGACTTCCTTTCACTTTATACCCGTGCGTGCTTTCCGCACCGATAAATTTATAAATAATTCTGATTTCCTGTTTGTGTGCGCTTCCGTCGGCATACTTCTCGCCTATATAAATCCTGTCGATGAAATTATTCAGTATTTCGGGTGTAAGTCCCTCGATTTCCGTATAACTATTGACGACCTTCAGAAACTCACGAATATTGCTCTCTTCGTCGTTTACAAGATCTAAAGCCTTTTTCAACTCAAGGATTTCGCTCTTTAAAGCCGTTTGTTCCGCCTCGTATTTTTTCGCCAACAAATCAAAGCGTTCGTCCGAAATTTTACCGGTTACGTTGTCTTCATACAGGTTTGCAATGATATCGTCAAGCGTTTTTATACGATTTTCCGCTTTTACAATTTTCGTTTGCGCCGAGAGCCGCACGCTCCGCATTTCTTTTACCGAACATTTACGATACTTTTCGATAAACTCCGATTCGTGCGTTTTCACTTCGTTCATCACCCGTTTAATATCTTCCAGAACCAATTCGTTCAACACCCTCTTCAGAATCGAATGCGCCGTACACTGAATTTTCGTCCGTCTGTTGTACTTTGAGCAAACGTAAAAATCATAGTTCCTGTTTTTTGCAACACGTCTTAAAGTGATAGGAAATCCGCAATCGGCACAATATAACAATCCGGCGAAAATATTGATATCGTCAAAGTGATTTTTCACAACCCTTTTTACCTGCGTCAACTTCTGCGCCAGATCAAACGTTTCCTTATCGACAATCGCTTCGTGGTGATTTTCGATAACCTTCCATTCGGACGGATCGCGATAGACAAACCGTTTGTTTTTATACGATTTTCTCGTCGTTTTGAAATTTACGAGATGTCCGATATAATTCGGATTACGCAAGATTTTATAAACCGTGCTTCTGTGCCATAAATACGGTTCGGTCGTGTCGTTCCGATACATATTCCTGCCCTGTTTCAGATAAAACGCTTTCGGGGTGTCGTAGCCATTTTCGGTCAGTATTTTCGCTATTGCAAGTGCGTTATAGCCGTTTACGCATAGTCTGAATATCTCCCGGATTGTCGGCGCGCACCTTTCGTCTATCAACCACTTGTTTTTGTCGTTCGGATCTTTCATATATCCGAGCGGCGGCGTGTTCGTCAGCGGTTTTCCCGATTCGCCTTTATTCCTTATCACCGCGCGTATTTTTTTGCTCGTATCTCTCGCAAGCCATTCGTTGAAAACGTTTTTGAACGGTATCAATTCGTTATCCGAGCCGTTTTCGCTATCCACGTTATCGTTTATCGCTATAAAATGAATATCTTTTTCGGCAAACGTAAATTCCGTAAGATAGCCGACTTTCAGATAATCTCTTCCGAGCCTCGACATATCTTTTACGATTATCGTTTTCACTTTTCCTTCGTCTACGTCGGACATCATTCTTTGAAAATCCGGGCGATTGAAATTCGTTCCGCTGTAACCGTCGTCGATATAATATTCAATATTCCGGTATCCGTGTTGTTTCGCATACCGCCCGAGAATATCTCTCTGATTTTTGATACTGTTGCTTTCGCCCTCGGTCCCGTTATCGTCTACGCTGAGCCTGCAATAAAGCGCGGTTATTACCTCACCTCCGTTTTTTGTTCTTTTATTTTTATTTGCCGTTTGTAATTCTAACATATCTGTTTACCTCCGTCAGATTCCAAACAGCAAGTTCGTAACTTACCTTCTCCAAGCCGTTCTTCCGTCAGGCTTGTAAATTTTTTTATTACCAAACGCTCTAATATCTCGTATGCGGATTCTCGTGCGCCTTGCATCGATTCCGTGCTTACGATATACAGCGTTTCGTTTTTCCTTGCCCTTACCTTGTTTTTATCCGTTACCTTATTTGTCTCTCTGTTTTGCAATTCTCCTTAACTTTATTGTGCGGATACTATGTTCTCTCTCCGGATGGATACTATGTTCTCTCTCCATAAACACAAAAATCCTCCTGTTCGATATTTTAGTTTTTGTTACGTTTTATTGTTGTTTTTCTCTTCCTCGAATTTGCGCAACTCAAAATCAAAGAAATCGTCGTAGCCGTCCGTTATCTTCGCAAGGTCGGTATTTATCTCTCCCGACTGCTCCAACAGCGACTTATATCCTTCTTCAATGAGTTTAACTTTCGTATACCCATGTTTCTTCAAAAATGCGTCTATTTCTTCCGCCGTTTCTCTCGGTATACTCGTTCCCCATACCACGTTTTTGGCTTTTCTCTCGTTCTTATGCTTTTCTTCGTATCTTTTATCTCTTTCGCTTCTCGGTTTCATTCCTGAACCCTCCGTAAATATATCATCGTATCTATACGACGATTATATTTTACTGTTTTCTGCGCTCAGAGTCAAGCTCTTTTATGTGAACGGAGAGTAAAAGCCGCCTTAAATTTTACTTATGATTATTGTTTCTGCCTTGTTTTTCTTGCTTTTTGCGTTCTTCTTCGATTTCCGCTTCTATCTGTTGTAACCTCGGAACTTGCCGAACGACGTCGAGCGTAAAGAGCGAAAGAACGGAATCGAAAAAGCTACCGATTGTTTTTGGCTTTCCGTGGACGATACGCTCGTATTCTTTCGGATTAGTTCTTGCAAGTGTTTTTCCCGCGTGGATATAACGATTATCGTTATCCCTTTGTCTTTGTAATGCTTCCGATTTCCGCGCATATTCGAGCGTTTCGTCCATAGCCTTTGTAAGCCGTTTTGAAAGGTCGTTGTTGTCTGCCGTTAAAGCGATTACTTGTTCCTGCAACTTTCCGCGTTTCCGTGGAATATTCCCGCTTTTTGCCTCGGTTAAAGCGTCCGCATAAACCTGATTTTCTTCCCGTATGGCTTCCGCTTGCTCGATTATCTTTTTTGCCTTAAATTCTGCGGTGGAAAGGTGTTTTTTCTGACTACCTTCTTTTCCGCGCTGTAAACCCCAACGTTTTCCGACGGATTCATAAAAATCCGTCTGCAACTGCTGTAACTGCGGTTTATCGAAAAGTTGTTTACTGCAAAGTCTGCCGTCTTTTGTTACGGGCATCAGGTTTAAGTGCATATGCGGCGTTGTTTCGTCGTTATGAACAACCGCCGCGATAATGTTTTCTTCGCCGTAACGCTCCGCAAAAAACTTGTAGCAGTCCGAGAAAAAGTTATATTGTTCTATCTTGGCTAAACCGTCGAAAAAAGTTTTATCCGACCCTAACACAAACGAGTTCATTACAACTGCGTCTTTGCGCGGAGATAAGCCTAACTCTTTTATTCTGCCGTTTATGAACTCCGTGTAAGTTTTGCCGAAATATGGCGTGAAGCGATAATTGTTTCTCGTCCGCTCGCTGTCTATTTGTGGATTGTCCGACTTGTATTTTTCGTCCCGTTCGTTTTCCTTTTCGATAGGCGCGACGTCTTGTTTATGGTATTTCTCCATATGACACACTAAATATGAAATGATGATTTTCCTCCTGAAATTTGTTTTTATTCTCATTGAGCAAAGTGTGTAGAATTTCCTCTGCCGACTGTTTTTATCAGTGGGTTCACAGCCTCGCAGAGCCCACAACTTCGCCTGCGAAGTATAGTGGGCTACACTTTGCCTGAATTGTTCTCATTTTGCTTCCCGTTTGCTTCCAAAGTTTTTCTCTACGATATACATTGAAAAACGCTCTTAAAAATACATTTTCAACTTGTATCCAACTTCATTTTTCTGCCTCCTTCATTTTGTTTTACTTTCAGTTTTTGTTCTTACGAGTCCACGAAAGACAAATTATCTCTCTACTTATATTGGAAAGTTTCAATCTCTTTGCGGGGGTGTTTCGCAAAAGTTTTTTACCCCCTCACTATAATTGGAAAGTTACGAGCCGTTTGTCGGGGTATTTCACGAAAATTTTTATATTTTTTCTTTAGGAATATTGAAAATCTTATACCTCCTCAAAATAGGAACAAAAAAGCCGATGACTGTTTGCCATCGACCATAAATAATTTTATATGTTTTTATAATAAGTAATTTTAGTTAATGCCGCATTCCGATTCACTAATTAGAAGCGGTAAAAGCCATTTTAATATCCAACGCTTTGTCGTGTCGTAATTTGAATCGTAAAACACCGCGCCGACAATCGCTTCGATATAAGGATCGTGTCCTTTATTTACTACTTTTTCGTGATCTGGAACATTCGAATCCGATTGGAAGTGTTTTGCGTTGTATGCATATCCGATTAAACCGCATTTCAGCATAATATTATGCATAACTTCATTATTTTCAAGTTTACTTTTTATCTGCGTAATCTCGCCTTTTGTAGTTATTCCTTTCCGATAGAGATAATCGGCAATAACGGATTTCAATACAGTATCGCCGATTGTTGCAAGCCCGTCGTTAGTGTATTCGCTATGGTTCTTTCCCTCTCCGAAAACTTCTATTTTTTCCGATCTCATTGCCTTTGAAAGCCACGCGATATCGTTAAAATGGTAATGTATTTTAATTTCAAGTTCGCGCATTTTTTGATATACAACGACTCTATCCATCAGATTTTATCTCCATTGAATACAATTCTATTAGACAAATTCACTTCCACGGATTTACCGTTTTTATCTATATCAAACCAAGAAATATCATTTTTATATCTGTCCGTCAAGCATAAAATGCGTTGATTTTCAGAGCCGAGTAACCTGCGTTTTGTTTCTTTTTCTTCCAAAACGTATTCGCCATCAAGCACAAGGTCTACGCCGGCAAGAAAGTCTGAAACTTCTTCGTATTTTCTGCCCGTAAACGATATAATGCCAAGCCCGAGTTTTTTTATTTCGTTGGTTAAAAACGGAAGATTATGTTGACAAGTAGGTTCTCCGCCGGAATACGTTACCCCTTCAATTCCAAATTCGTCAATCGACTTTTTTATTACCGAAATAATCTCGTCGATCGACATAATATGGCGCGCAATAAACGGCTGGTAATCAGGATTACAACACTCGTTACAATGAATATCGCAACCCTGAAACCATATACACAATCTTTTGTGCGGACCTTCTGTTTCCGTACAACGGTTTATACTCGCAACGTTAAACTTAATCATTGTCAAAATCAAATTCAAGCCCGTTTTTCGTCGTTTTTACTACGATTTTCGAGCCTTTCATCGACGGCAATTCTTCTTTGTTTTCAAACATAAACATAGCAAGTTCGTCAAGCAATTTATCATTGATGGCGTTAAGAATATCACGACCGCCTTTACTGCTGTCCGCTCCGCCGAGAACGTAATCTATAAATTTAAGTTCGTCTTCAAATTCAAGGTCGATACGATATTTTTCCGATATTGCTTTCTGGACCGGACGAAGTTTCGATTTTGCAATTTTTACGCTAAACTCTCTGTCTTTGATGAAGTTGAACGGAATGATATTGCTGTAACCGATACGACCGAGAATTTCGGGACGTTTGATTTCGTTATCGAAATAGTTTTTAACGATTTTTATAAACTCATCCGCCACTTCTTCGTTTGAACCGTTCGAAGACACTTCGGACGCTCCGAGATTTGACGTGAATATAATTACGCTTTCGCTGAAATAAACCGTTTCGCCTTTGCTGTCGGTAAGTCTGCCGTCTTCGAGAATTTGCAGAAAAATATCCAGAATTCTCGGATTCGGTTTTGCTGCTTTTTCGATTTCGTCGAATAGAATTATGCTGAACGGTTTTTCTTTCACGGCGTTAGTAAGTTGCCCGCCTTCTTCATAACCGACGTATCCCGGAGGCGCGCCGATAAGTTTCTGATCACTGTTTTCCTGCGCATATTCCGACATATCGAAGCGAATACAAGCCTGTTCGTCGCCGAAAAGGAATTTTGCAAGCGCCTTTGAAAGTTCGGTTTTACCTACGCCGGTAGGTCCGACGAAAAACAGCACGCCTTTCGGTGCAGAACGAGAAGACGATTTATGTATTCCCGTAAGTCCCATATAAGCCTTAACAACGACTTTTTCAATCTTTTCGATAGCTTCTTCCTGACCGACTACACGTTCGCTTAAAATCTTTTTGATGTTTTTAACCGACTTATAGTCGAGTTTTTCCCAAGGATTATCTTTTTCGCCGTACTTAAACAGCAAGTACAACTGCTCGAACGGCATTTTGCCTTCTTTTCTCGAAAGGCGCGCCATCTGAACGATTTCACGGTTTGTAAAATCGTCGAGCATATCGACGTATTCGTTAAATTTGTCCGAAGTCAGGAGCGTTTCTCCGGGTTTGAGTTTTACGTCGAATCCGCTCTCGATTTTTTCCATCATTTTAGCGCGTTCTTCTCTGTCGGGTTTTGAAAGAGTAAGACAAGCGACTTCGGGGTTGCCCTGATAGAAAGAAATCGGGAACATTGCCAGTTTGCTCGTAATGAGAATAACCGTGCTTTCGTTTACTTCGGCAGACAAATACTCCGTTTTTTTATCTTTTATCGCTTTCCCGAGCATTGTGATAAGTTCTCTCTCGTCGGGCGGTAATTGTCCGCCGCTTGAAAAGAGATAATCCGCCCAATTCAGCACGAAAGCAGTTTTTCTATTCGGCTTCTTCAAGTTTTTGAATACGATATTGAAAATCTCGGCAGGCTCTTTGAACTGACCGCTTCCCGTTTTTTCTTCCGCTTGCGGTTGATTATCTTCGTCATCGTCAAAGGAATAAGCGTCTCCTTCAACTTCGACTTCATCGATAACGGAAAGCCTTGAAACGTCTCCGTCTATGCCGTCGATACGATCCCAATACAAAACGTCGTCGTATTCCATTCCTTTGAGCATGTCCGTAAGGTATTGTTTCAGATCGACGATTTGCTTTTTGTCGTTAAGATACACGTCACCGACGTTGCCGTCGAGTATTACGCATCTTTTGATACCGACTTCGCGTTTTAACCTGTTAAACGTTGTTTGTAATGCCATTATTTTCACCTCTTATTTGTGTTTGTTTTTACCGTTTGGTACTTCATAGACAATATTTTATCGGGATTGCTCCAAATTTCCTGCGTTTTGGTAACATGTAAACCGTAAACTTCTTCCAAATCGTTCAGAAAAGGCTGTATATCCTTTTGGCACGCCTGTCCTTCGTAACCTCGGAAGTCGTAAATAAATTTACCGTCCAGAAACACGCGGAATTCCGCTTTTTCGCCGCTTGCTTTCAGTCCGACCAAAATCACTTCGTTTGTATCGCGTTTGATTTTTATATTCTTTTTATCCACGATAAATCCGCGGGCGGTTATCGCCGACATTATGATTTTCAGCGACTTCTGACGGATTTTTTCGCCTACGATTTCTTCCGTCGCCGCCGATCTTATTTCGGAAAGCGGTTTATTCTCTGTTATGACTTTATCGATGATAGTCTTTTCAACTCTTGCGGCTTCGAGTTCGCGGCGAATCTTTTCACGCTCTTTTTCGATACGCGATTCATAAGTTTCGTTTTTGAGTTCTCTGCCCGCTCTGATTAGATCATCGCCCGAAAGCGTATCGTTTTTCAGATATGCAAGGTAAGCAAACTGCCTTTCCGTTTCGTCCTGAATGGAATCGAGAAGTTTTTGAATCTCGGCGGGGATTGTAACGACTCCGTTTGCTTTATCTCTCAATCTTTTTTGATTTTCTTCGATACTGTTTTCAAGTAAACTTTGATAAAGCGCGCGCATTTCGACTAATCGTTTAGCCGCCAACTCGTTTACTTGATTTTGTAATTCTTGCGCCGCTTTATCCACGTTATCGGCAGAATTCAGTCTTAATCTGTCGCTATCACCGCTTACAACGCCTTTTTTCGCTACTTCTTTTGCCTGCGCTTTTAAGTTTTCGATTTTTCTAACGAATGAATCTCGTTTTTCTACAATCAATTGTTGTAATGCCGCCGTCTGACTATTCTGTAAGCTTTGCGAGCCGTTTTCTATATCCGAAAGTATCTGGTCGAGTTCGGCGATCTGCCTTTCGGCAACTTCGCAAATGCTTTCGCATCTTATCGCTATCGCCTCGTAGTCTATTTGTACCTGATGGCTCATTTTCGTTCCCCCTTTATGGCAAATACTATATCGCGCCAATTTTCAATCGTTTCTTTATCGAAACGTGTTTGCGACTTTTCCGGATGTTGCAATCCGTTTCTGCACATACGAAGTTTATGTAATGCGGATTCTTGCTTGCCGTCGAGAATGCCTTTATCTTTTGCCATAACGAGTAAATCGTGTGCAGACGTCATAGGCTCGGCGTTAAGCATATCTCTTAAATCGTATTGCAGTTTTACGAATAAATCGCAAATTACGTCTTTATATTTTCCGCGTGCAATCTGCTCGTCAACGTATTTTTTCGTAATTTTTTCGGGATGAGAAGACGCGCTGCGCTCAATAGACAACAAATCGTGAATCGGTTCGTAAATCTCTATAAACTTTCTGATTGCAGCATAGGATTTAGGCGCATATTTCTCGTATTTTGCCACCGATTTCAACTTCGAATTAAGCGTAGCGTAAGCATCGAAAAATTCGTCTTCGTTATAATCGTCTTTAAGCGTATATTCCGAAAGGCTCTCTATCCCGAGCATATCGTTCAGTTTCCACAAATTCCGTTTAATATTACAAAAAGTGTTACCGAGATCGGAATCCGAGTAAATTTCTTCGTTATTTACAACTTTCTCGGCAAAGTCCGCCACCACATTCACAACACTTAAAACGGCGTCAACGGTAAAACCTGCGCTTAAAAGTGCCTCGTAAACAATATCGTCGTCTTCCGTTTTTTTCATTTCTTTCGCAAAGGCGGAAACGTAGTCGAAATCGTTCATCCCGAGTGCTTTTCTGAGCGGATTCAACACCGACGATTTATAAATCGCATTATCGATTTTTATCTCGCTTGCGCTTTCTTCAAACAATTCTTTTGCCGTCGATACAAAATAGTTTTGCCACTCGGCATTCTTGATAAAAGCGTTATTCAGTTTTAACACAACTTCTATCTTTTCATCAACAGTTTTTGTGTTTTCAAACAGCGCCCTAATAGTTCTACCAAAATACGAAGAATCTTTCAACGCGGCAACCGTAAACAAAACCACTTTTGCAACATCGTCGGCAAAATCTTTTTGTACGTAATACTCAAAAATTTCTTCTACCGTTTCTTTATGGCGCATTTCGTCTAAAACACTTTCGGTAAGCAACTGCATTTCAAACGTATCGCCAAGCTGGTTGCAAGCCATTTTTACGTTTACGGCGGAATAGTAGTGAAGCGCGGAAGTATCGAGCAAAGCAAACTCGGCATTCCCGCCTATTTCGCCAAGTATCTTTATCGAAAAATCTTTATCCGTTCTTAAAACGTTATCCGTTCTGTCGGTTGCAAGTCTGCCGCCGTCGATAAAAATTTTACAAGGTCGTTTCGCCTGCTTGGATACGTCGTTCGGGATATATGCGCCCACGATATCGGTAAGCTCGGAAAGTAACACCGTCGGCACGTCTACCGCATTTTTAAGAGCGTCCACAAACTTATACTTTTCTTTGGCAAGCAAGCATTTTGTCATAAATGCGGATGAATACCACTTGTCAAAATATGCGGTTTCGTCCGACGTTTCAAACGAAAATACAGCGCCGCTTTTGTTTATTACAACTTGCGTTCCGTCCTCTTTTCTGACTTGTTTTTCTTCTCCGACCTTGGGTATTTCGACTTCGACAACGCGTTCTTCGGCTTTTAGCCCTACTTTTGTCGGATTCGCTTCTATATAATCTTTAAGTCCGCTTATGTCTATCGTTTTTCCTAAAAACCTTTC
The DNA here is from genome assembly GCA_905211955.1 of uncultured Eubacteriales bacterium. Taxonomy (GTDB): domain Bacteria; phylum Bacillota; class Clostridia; order Christensenellales; family Borkfalkiaceae; genus UBA1259. The sequence goes on from CAJMCT010000001.1 coordinate 22,852, forward strand.
GATATCTTCGTAAAGAACGGACGAATCGAGAGAGGTATACGGAAGCGAATAACTCACGTCGAATTTCCGCGTTACGGGGCTATAAAAAATATCTTTCGTCTTTACTTTTTCTTCGCCTGTGGGAATCGCGCCTTCACGGAACATTTTTCTGCCTTTCGCAGTAAGCGAAACGTCTTTTACTCTGATTTCCGAAAAGTATTTCGGATTCATAAAATGCGACGGATCGTAGTCATAAGACAGTATTTCGGTACCGATAAGATTTGAAATTTCTTTCCCGAAAATATAGTGCAAATCATTCGGAATCCCGAATTTAAGCAGCACGTCGCATATTTTGTCTTCCGAACCCGCAGTTTTTTCGATTACGTCGAGTAGAATATATGCAACGCCCGACGCCTTCCTTACCTCGTTATATCGCACGTTTACTTTATAGACAAGTAGCGGAAACGGAATAGCCGTAGTGAATTTTAACAAACTTTTCTCTTCCATTTTACTCTCCTAAAATATCTTTCGCCGTAAGTATTCTTCCGCGGAAGTTTATCGTGTCGATAATTTCTCTGTATACGGGGAAGTTGATTTTATCGCGACTGTGATCGCCTTCGAGATCGGGAAGGTCGATTATGCCCGCTTCCGATAAAAACTTTTTCGAGCCGACAATAATCAAAAGTTTTCTCGCTCTTGACAACGCAACGTTGATACGCTCGAATTTTTTGATAAATTCCGCATCATACCTCGCGCCGCTCGGATTTCTTACCATCGAAACGATAATGATATCCCTTTCATCGCCTTGGAAATCGTCAACGGTACTGATAACAAGTTTTTCGTCCGGTTTACCCGAAAAGCCCGTAAATTGATAGCCTTTACGTTTCTTTTTTATTAGTCCCGCCTGATCGCCATATGTACAAATAATACCCGCGCTCGGTCTTTCGTCGATTTTCCTTGACGGATCAACGATAATTTTATGCTCGGAAACAAGCACTTTCGCCGCTTTGTCGAGTTCCTTTAATAGCGTTATCGCAACCTGCGCTTCCTGCTCGTTGATTTTGGACGTACTGCCTTCGAATGCGCTCGATTCTTTTTGGTCGCAATCCACAAAATATATGTGCCGTTTGGGATCGATAACGGTATTTCCGTTGATTTTTACGGTAAGATTATGCTCTTTTTCGTCGTCTTGTTGTTTTTTTCCTACAACAAGACCTTTACCATTACCGCCATAGAAATGATTGAACACTTCCATAATGTGGCTGTGGCAACGGTATTGCTTATTAAGCATTACTCTGAAATCGCTCGGAACTTTCTCATACAGCGTTTTGAAGAAACATTCTTCATATAACTTTGTATATCCGTCGTTGATTTCCTTTGTGATTTTTTCTTCGTCGAGTCCGTCGAAATCATCTCCCCGCATATGCCGCAAATCGTACATAGGCGGAAGTTGACGATGGTCGCCGACGAGAATAACCGTCTTGCCGTATAAAATAGGTATCAGCAAATCGAGAAAAGACGACTTTGACACTTCGTCCACGATTACAACGTCTATGCCTTGCGTTCTGATATCTACCGATTCGATTCCGTATTTACCGAGTTCGGCAAGTTGCGACGGCGTGAATCTGTCGCGGCTTGTGCAGGTAATACCGAAAACGTTTGCCGAATTGTAAAGTTCTCTCGTATATGCGGCTCTATCTTCCTCTAAGATATCTTCCTGCGACAAGTATTTTACGATATCCTTATACATCGGAATTTTTATTTTGTTTTCGGAAGACGAAGCATTATACTCGGTTTCGAGTTTATTCCACTCGTCGCTGATAATGTCGAAAGCCGTTTCAAGATTGTCCGAATCGTATTCCCTGACAATTCCGAAATCGCGGAAAAATCTCATAATCTTTTGTTTTAGTACGGAATTCAACTCACCGTATTCTTCAATATCGGGATTTTCTCCGAGTTTTTCGTATAAACGTTTTTTCTCGCTTATTTGGATTTTTAGTTCGTTTATTTTATCGGATATAGCGTTTTCGTTGTCTATATCGCCATTGATTTTGAATTCGATTATATTTCTCTGTGTGTTTACAATATCGGCAAGTTTTGCCTTGAATTGCGCAAGTTCGGAAGGCAATTGCTTCAATATTTCTTTTGCACCCGTAATACCGGGGACGAGAGAGTAAATCACGCTTCCGGCAATATCGAACTCCGAATTATTTTCGTATTCTTTAATCTTTTTGCCTACGGCAATCAACTCGCTTTGATTCTTTTTATACTCTTCGTAATTAAAATCTCCTTCATTCGGTGCTTCGTCCGTATCGGGATCTCGCAAACCGCTCAAAACGTTTCGCAAAGCACGCTGGCGATTTTTTAACTCCACAATCGCGTCTTCGCTCAAAAAACGCTCTAATTCTTTGTTTATTGCCTGAATATCGGCATTAACAAGCTCGGCAACCTTATCGAGCGTTACCTCTTCAAAACAAGCAAAGCACTTTAACAGGCGTTCTACTTGTTCGGCGTATTTATCCAATACGTTGCTATCTGCGCCTTCGCCCGAAAAACGATACGATTCGACGTATTTAAGCGTTCTCGTATACTTTTCGGTATCTTCTTTTGCGGCAAGAAGTTTTTCTCTTAAAACTTCGTTTTCTCCGGTTAAACGGTTTATTTCTGAAAGCAAATTGTTCCGCTTTCTTTCCGTATCTGCATTCTCCCGTTGCAATTTCAAAAGGCGATCGTAATCGAGGCGAAGAGATTTCATCGTCGAATCGAATTCTTCTCTCGTCTCTTTGTAATTGTCGTATCTTGCTACTTGCTTTTCAAGGTTTCCGCAAATATTGAGATAGAAATTGTCTACAAGCCTTTCGGGACTGTAATTCGTTTCTTTACCGTTTTGCGACGGAATAAGACGAAGCGGACGTATTTCGGGGATTTTAGGCAATCTGTCAAATACGTTATCGATTGCCTTATGTGTTTCGGAAGATATTAAAACTTTCTTACCGCGTTTCGTCAGTTGCGCCGTAATCTCGGCTATAACCTGTGTTTTTCCCGTTCCCGGAGGACCTTGCAACAAAAATATACTTTCGCTTTGAAGCGCGCGTTTTACGGCAAGTTTTTGTCTGTCGTTCAAACTTTCAAGACACCACTCGGGATCTTTGATCTCTTCTACGGAAGACTGCGCAAGCGTTTCGGGCGAAAAAAGATACGTCGGTAAGAACGGATTCTTAACGTACCCGCCCAAAATAGAAGTCAACGCCTTTTCTTGTCTGTCTATTTTTGCTTTTTCCGCACGATTATCATAAGTAAGATACCTCGGCGCAATTTCCTCGATTTGCTTTTCGATTTCTTTTACTTTGTCTGTGATATCTTGCGGACGGAAATAAATCTGATATCGGCGTATCGTTTCGTTCTCGATTTTATCAGCCTTATCTTCGTTTAATTTTTGAAGTAAAACGTTTTTTATTTCGGTTTTCTCGGAATCGATACCCTCTGCATATTGAAATTCTAATTGATTTTTCTTTTCCTTTTTAAGTTTATCCAGTTCTTCCTGACAACGTATTGCCAAACTCTTTTGCTTTTTCTCGACAAGTGCCATATTGCGGCGAATATAATGGTCACGCAAAGATACCTGTGCCTTCGCCATTTCTATACGCTTATCGTATTCATCGTTCAATGCCGATTCATCACCGTATAAAGCATCGATCTGTTTGTCTTTTTCGGCGGTAGACAATTTTGAGCGTCTAATTTGGTCTATTTTGGAACGAATTGAGCCGAGTCGTTTCTTCCTTTCGGTTTCAATCGGCGTGATAAGTTGAGTAATCTCGCTTTGGTATGCCTTGTATACATCTTTATCGGAATTATTTATAACGTCGGAATCAAGTCTATCGTAAAGCTCTGTTTTGTATTCAATAAGTTGTGCGTCGTATTTTTCTTGCGTTTTAGCAGAAACGCCTGCCATATAACGATTCACCTCGGCAAGAATTATACCGTTATACTTGCTGTCGATTTCTCCGTATCTTGCAGTCAATTCTTTTTCGTAATTCTTGTCGAGAGCAGATAAATCAGGTTCTATATCTATGTACGCGAATAAATATCGTTCACCGAGAAGATACGATTTGATACTTCTGATATTACCTTTATCGTCCGATTTCGGCGGATACGGCGACAACCCCATAGCGTCCCGAGTATATCGGTTCAGGTTAACCTCAAACTTCGGTTTTCCTTTCCCGTTTCTACCAACCGTTTCGGATAATATTTCCTTTCTGTTCTTTTCTATCGCAACGCAAATCAGCGGAAAACCGTCGGCGCCCGCCACTTCTTTCGATAATATTATCTGCTCGCTTTTGCCGAAATCTTTAATTCCGTCCAAAAGAAGTCCTGAAAAAGCCTCTTCGTTTCTGCGATAGGATTCTTTCGTTATCATATATGCGTCGCATACGTGAACGTCGGTAATTTCTTCGCAACGCTCGGATTGTTTTCCTAAATAGTATCTGCGAAAATCGATATACCGCAACCATTGATTAAAAATGCCAATCGCCTCGGCGGGATTCGGAACGGGAAATAGTTTAGTGGCTATTTCATTTACAAAGTCGTTTGTAAGAACAGAATCGTGCAATTCGCCGTTACCGTAATCAGGAACCGAAAACGTATTTCCGGTATTTCTGCTATATATTTCCTTCTTTGCAAACGCACAAAGCGACGAACAAAAAACTCGCTTTTCTCCGTATTTTACCGTTCGTCTGTCTATCAAATCTATCCCTTTTACGGATATTTCCGTAACGTTCCCAAATGTAACGTCGCCGATTATTATAAAGTCGTATGTTTCGGGCAGAATATGGCGAGAGTTTTCATCCGCTTCGGGGCGAATTACGATATTACGCAAAATCTTATTCCCACGCTTATTTTCGTCCATTGTTCTGTCAAACGAAGGCAAAGATACGTTGTAATATTTTTCAGGCGTAGACGGAAACGTGTATCCGATAAATTCTTGAAAAGTGTCGGGCGCATAACCGCCGAGTTTTCTTTTCAGCGTTTCGTATTGCTCGTTTAACGATTGTGTGAAAAAGTCGTTTCTCCCCCAAGCCTTATCACCTAAACCTTTATCCAAATTATCCAAGAAATTCAGATATAAGTAAGCCATTTTACTCCCCCTTCGTAAATTTACGATACTTATCGAATATATCTATATAATCCAAAAATTCCTTTATTTCTGCAGGCGACATACCGTTTGTAATACCGCCGACTTTATCGAGTATAACGCTTTTCGTAAACGGATCGAGTCCGTTTAATGCTTGCCCCGCAGTCAATTGCTGTTTTAACGCATCGTTTTCGCTTTGTAATCTTTCAAGTTCGTTTGTCAGATTTTCCACAGAAGAAAGCGACTGCTTTTTATCCTGAATACTGTCTTTCAGAATACTCGAAATTCTGTTGACGTATTGTGCGAGAATATCGGGATCGGACTCGTCAAGAACCAACTCCAATTCATCTTCGCTTTCCTTCCCGAAAAGATAGAAGATTTTATATTGCTTATCTTTAGGAATATCCGAAAAGTTTTCTAGATTTCGATAATTGTAGATCGTCGCTTTGGATATTTCGAGATATTTAATTAAATCCGTAACCTTAATAGAAAATTTCGTAACGAGTCTTTCAAATAATTTCGTTGTCATTTTTGGTACCTTCTTATCCGTTTGACATCATTATACTATATTAAAAACATAATGTCAATACATTTTGTCTAAAATAGTCTAATTTATATCCAATAAAACAAAAAAATTTTGTAAACAACTAAAAAGTAGTGTTTTTAGACCAATTTAACCATTTCATTCTGCCTTTTCTATGCTTAAGCCGCAATATACGGACCTCATATAAACGCTTACGATATTTTCAAAGCAAAAAGAGACTGCCTGTCTTTTTAATTGCAATCTCTTTTACTTAAAGCATTATATTACGTTGTTTTTATAGCAATATATTTACGAACTTGCTGTTTGATTGTTTCCCCTATGTTTACTCATCTTCACTTGACACTCGCCCGTAAAAAACGACACGCCGCTGTCGGTTTCTGTTAGTATTCACACCCGTAGGCATAACCATACTGTTTTCAACCATTTGCATTTACCTCCCAACTAATTTATTTTGCGATATAATACTCTCTCCGTATTGAATACTTTTACGCTCAATATTCGCATACTTACCATCTTCGATAAAGCCATTGTCACGTAAAATTCTCAATAATTTGAAAGCAATCACCTTGTTTAATACATTCATATTCACTTCTGTTTTATCCATTAACCTCTCCTTATTGACAGGGTACGATAAAACAGTTGAATATGGTTGGCATTGCCACTTTATACTTTATCGTACCCCGATTTTTGTATTCGTGGAATGCCAAACGGCATTCAAATTATTAAATTGTATCAGACCAGACTACTTATTATCGTTCTTTTCGTACTCGGCTTTCAAAGATTCGTATCCTCTGAAAATCAACTGCACTTTCGTGATATGGTGTTTCGCCAAAAACGCATTGATTTCATCGAACAAATCGCGCGGAATCATCGTTCCGAAATTACCGCTCGCTTGTTTACGCTTGTCCTTGTTACGTTCCTCGTAACTTCTTCTTGCCGCTCTGCGCGGCGTTGTTTCTTTCTTTTCCATAAATACCTCCGTATTAGCCTTGTGAAGTAATGGCACAAATCAACGCACCTATGATGTTCATTACGAAATGCCCTGCAATAAGTACGCCTGCCAACGCAAATCTGCCGATAGTTCCAATTACTTTTAACACTTTCATTTTGATACCTCCGTTATTTTACATAAACGATTTCATTTAAGATTTCTTCTTCGATAAGCCGTTGCATTTCGGTTTCCCTTTTCAGGTTTTCCATAAAGTCCGCCGACTTTTTGAACCGCTCTTCTTTCGAAAATTTTTCGTACATCGTTTCGTACAGTTCATCGGCGGCTTTATCTACGCCGTGCAGGTATTCAGGAAGATTCGCAATCGTCCAATCGATTCCTTTGTCCTCCAAATACTGTTTAGCAAGCGTTCCGTACTTGCCGTAAACGTGCTTTTCGGGTTTAACAGCCTTTTGATAAACCTTGATTTCCGCTACGGTCAATCCCTCGCCCGCTTCCGCTTTTCGCATTACTTTTGCTTTATTCATAGTTCCACCTCCGATTATCTTTCGTCGTATCAATACGATAGCATCCGAATCTGTATTTGTCAAGCTGTTTTGACCACTTTTCATAAAATATTTTCAGAATCTGTCCGTAAAACCGATTTTGCACTAAAACTATTGATATTTGCATAGTTTTAGCGCATTTTCGGCATAGAAAAGGAACGCTCCGAAGAACGTTCCTTATACCTGTATATATTTTATTACTTTGAATTGAAATCTGTTTTCTTTTTTTTAGGAGTATTGCCACCGTTCGCAGTTTGACTCGGACGAATTATTTTCATACCGTATGCGCTTTCGTCTTTGCCCGCCACCTCGGCGACAAACTCCGTTACCGTCAATTCAGCGGTTTGATTTGTCCTGCCATTTTTCAGTCTGACCACATAGTCTTTCGGTAAATGAAATACAATCGCCTTTTCGCTTCGGTTAATGCTAATAAACTTATTCGGAATCTTATATGCATAATCTCCGTACTTATCGTGCTCCGGCATTGCAAATATTCTGTACTCCTTATAACTCGCAATCTTCGACGCCGACGAAACGGATATATGTACCGTATTTTTTTCGTATTCCTCGTCTTTTCCGAACATTCCGCTGTCGATTATTTTTTTAAGCCCCGTAATTGCTTCTTCATAATTGCAAGGTGTATACAACATCGTCCGCGTATGTTCTTCATAGTCCTTTTTATAACACTCTGTTTCTATCACTTGTTCAAGCAAAGCAGGAATGTCTGCGTTATTCTGCGCCGATACACATAGCGAGTGATATTTCCGATCCTCCCTGACTCTATGTATAAGCGCGCGGAACTCTTCGTTTAATTCCACTCTTCCAAGCAATTGATATATGTCGTAAATATGACGGGAATGCTTTTGCATATCGTCCAAAAGCATATAATCGCACAACGCAAACACTTTGTCTACAAGCGTCCTTTCCATTGTTTGGACGTGAATATCGAAAGAAAGAAGCCCGTATTCTTCCGCTTGTTTTGTAAAACCGTTCGCTTTCAACCATTCTCCGATAAGAGAATCCGCCTGTTTCACTTCTTCCGGATAACATTCCTGTATAAATACCGTTTCCGCCTTGATGACAGGATCAATCTCATCGTTCTCAAACAAAAGCGGATAACTTATCTGATAGCAGTTATAATCCCTTCTGCTTCGCGTGTTTTCAAGGTTGTTAATTGTCAGTCCGAGTTCTTCGCAGATTTTTACAATCGTCGGTTTAACTATCTTTCTTTGCCCTTCCGTACAGCAATGTTATTTTGATAAACTTTCAAGAATTGAAATATCATGCTTATCTTTATCTCTTAATTCATAACCTGAATGGAAAACTCTTTGGCCTTTTAAGGATATACAAGGAATTGTTTTTCCTTCAAAAAAAGCACTACCAAAGTAATCTTTTTCAAACTCATACCAGCCACCCTCTAAATCAGCTTGTTTTGAAGTTCCGTCCTCACTTAAAACGAACGGGTGAATGTCTAAGTAACCAAGTTCATCACTATATAACTCTATTCTAACCGGTTTCCAGTCTGTATCAATTTTATAGCCCAGATTCAAAAGCACATTTAACAATTTTTCCGTATGTTGAGCATCAAAATTTATATCTATATCTCTATGAATTCTTGTTTGTTTACCAGCTAAAATATCTACACCCCATCCGCCATCCAACCAGTATGTAATTCCAGTATTTTCGAATAATTCTATTACTTTCATTAAATCTTCTTTTGTTGTTATTTCTTTTCTACCCATACAAAGTCTCCTTTACAACTTCTAATTTGTAATAATCATTCTAAGGTGTTCGCTGTCAAGCGTTAAGTCTATATCTTCCGAAAACCTGTTGATTGCCTTATGACATTTGGAAAGCGAAGTACCACCCTTAAAAATAAGTCCAGAAAGTTCTTCGTTAAGTCGTTTTAATACCAACGTAACGTAATAATCTTTTTCGACAAGTGCAGGAGAAATATTTAACCCTCTGCTTACTGCCTGTACCGCTTCGGTAAAATCCTCTTTATTCTCATGCAAGTTCATTTAGTATATTGCTCCCTATCAGATTTTTTAAAGCTTTTGCCGGAAACTTCATTGCTACGTCCATCAACTGCTCTTTCGTAATACCTTTTTCACGCATAAAATTGATCAGGCGTCTCCTTGCAAATTCGTCAATTTTCTCGCCGTTCAAATTGTTAAACAACTCCATAATCATATACGCATTTGCATTGTCTTTGTTGATCTCGAAACGCGATTTACGCAAAATAAACGTCCTTCCGTCCATCTTTACTTCTCTTCGTTTTGCAGATTCGTTGTTCGACACGATTTCATAAATATTGGGAACTTGCGTCGTTACGGAAAACATATTCTGTAGCTTTAATCCTCCGTACACACCGAACACTTCGCCGTTCCATTTCAAATATCTACGGGCTATTACCGTGTCCGCCGTTATCGTGGACAAACCGATAAACGTATTACGCGGGATATAATATATTCCTTTTGCGAAATTAACTATTTCCTTTTTCTCTTCGGCTTCACGTATAAACCTGAAAATCTGCGGTCTTGAATAATCGGGGAAAAGCCCGATGATTTCTTCCGTATATATAGGTTCGTTCGTAGCAAAACTGCTTTTAACTCTTTCGGTAAACATAGACTTAACCTCCTTTTACAGACATATTATGCTCAATCTTCGTTTATATGATACTACAATTTACCTAAAAAGTCAAGAGTAATATAATGACAATTCCATAAATTTTAGAAAATCGCGAAACAATATTGCCAAAAACACCTTTTCAGGACTCTTTTTACCGTTTTACCCCGCAATCAAAGCCGCAATACCTCTGACAAGATAAGGGCAGGCAACAAGGATAACCGCGATTACAACAAGTCCGATGACGTAGTTTTTAATCATCTTTCTCGCTTTTTCTTTGTCCTCGTTCTTTGCCGCAATGCCGAAGAATACGCCCATCACGACGCTCCAAACGCCCGCGGTCGCCAAAAGCACCCACCACATATAAGGCTGATACTGTTCAAACAGATACTCCACATAAGAAGATACCTTTTCGTACTGTTCACCCATATTCTGCGTGGTAATCGCTCCGCAATTCGTGCAGACGTAAGTACGGATATTCTCTCCGTCCACAACGGACGATTCCGCAAGTTCAAAGTTATGCCCCGTAGCCGGGATCTCCGTATAGTATTCGTCGCCGCACTTCTCGCAGTGGAAAATTCGTTCTCCCGCCGTTTCGCAATGCGGTTCTCTCACGACTCTTGTGGTATAATCGTGATCTGTCGCTTTTACCGTATCGGTCAGATATTCGTATCCGCAAACGGTACAGGTATGAAGCTGTCCGCCGTCCTCCGTACAGGTCGCCTCCTTTGTAGTTTCGGTATATTTATGACCGAGCGCCGTCCGAACGTCCGTTTCGTAAGTATCGCCGCAATTCAGACAGGTATGCTTGATACAACCGTAAGTCGTACAGGTTGCCTCTATCGTTTCGACGTCGTAGTTATGTCCGAACGCAAGTTTTACGTTCCCCTCGTACTCATCGCCGCAACTCGTACACTTAAAAACCGAATAGCCCTTTGTCGTGCAGGTCGGCTCAACGATTTTCGTTACGACGTAATTGTGCGTAATAGAAAACGTCTTTGTCGTGGACAGTCCGTATTCGTTCGTTACCGTTACGGTATAACTGCCTTCCGTCTTGATCCAAGTTCCTTTGGTATAATCATCTCCGTTCAGCGTTGCCGTGTTGCCGTTCGTCCAAGTGATATAGACGGAATTGTCCGTTCCCGATTGTTCTACCGTCGGATCAGGATACAAGATTTGAAGGTCAATCCAATAGGTTTGGCTTCTGTTTCCCAAATCGTCAACGGCGTAGAAATAATACTTTCCGTTTTCGCTTTCAAGCGTCGTCGAATAGGACGACGTTCCGGCAAGTACGTAACTGCTGCTTGACGGCGTTTTGTAATACAGCTTTACGCTTCCGCTGTCATCGCTTGCCGATACGGTAAAGCCGAGTCCGTAAGTCGAATAAAACTCCGTCTGCAAGCACCCGAGAATCGGCGCAGACTTGTCGAGAATAACCGTGTAAATCATCGAGAAGTTTCCCGCAGCGTCCGTACAATAGAAACTGTACGTGCCTTCTTCTGCGAGCTGGCTTCCGCTCGTGTAGGATTCGTAGCCCGACGATGAAGGGGTTTGAACGTAAATGCTTTTGATTCCCGACATCGAATCGCTCGGCACAAACTTAACGTAGTTCGCATTGGTTTTTCCGCCGCTTGCGACCGTCGAAGTTCCGCCGTAAAGCGTTCCCGTCGGTTTTACGGTATCAAGACAAATCATAACCGTTTCGGATTCGTTTCCCGCATTATCAAACGCACGAAAACGGTAAATGCCGTTTGTATCCGTGGTCTGAATCAGCGTACCTGCTGCATAAGTTTCCCATACCGTACTGTTCGGCTTCTTGTACTGCATATAAGCGATTCCGCTCAACCCGTCGCTTGCCGTATATTTGAACGCTTTATTGGTCGTAGTCGTAACCGTCGTTCCGTTACTGTCGGTAATTTTTCCCGTCGGAATCGCCGTATCGAGATAAATTGAACTCACCGCAGAAGTGTTTCCCGCATTGTCCACAGCTCTGAACTGATACAAACCGTTCGTCGCGCTTGCGGAAATGGTTGTACCCGAAGAATAAGTCGTCCACGAAGAACTGCCCGGCGTTTTATATTGCAGGTAACTCACTCCGCTCCCCGTATCCGTTGCCGTATAGGAAAACGCACCGCCCGTGTAACCCGATATTGCCGTACCGCTACTGTTTTTTATCGTTCCCGTAGGCGCGGCGGAATCAAGGTAGATCGTTTTCGTATCCGACACATTTCCTGCCTTATCTACCGCCCTGAACTGATACTGTCCGTTCGTTGCGGTTGAAGCAATCGTTGTACCCGAAGTATAGGACAACCACGAAGAACTACCCGGTTTTTTATATTGCAGGTAGCTCACGCCGCTCCCCGTATCCGTTGCCGTATAGGAAAATGCGCCGTTTGTGTAACCCGATATTGCCGTGCCGCTGCTGTTCTTTATCGTTCCCGTGGGTGTTGTCGTGTCGAGATACAAGTAATATGTACTTGAAGTATTTCCCGCCTTATCCTTGGCGTAGAAATAATACAACCCGTTTGTTGCGGTCGATGAAACCGTTGTGGAAGTACCGACGTTTGAATAGTAACTGTTGCCCGGCGCTTTCATATAAAGTGCTTCCGCACCGCTTCCCGAATCGGAAACGGAAATATATGTGGAAGCGTTTGTGTATTTCCCGGTCGAAGAAGTCGATGCGCCGTTGATTGTCGGAGCCGTAGTATCTACGACAAATGAGGACGAAACGTCCATACTGTACCAAGCGTATGCTCGTGCGTTCGGATTCCATCCCGCACCCCTCAAAGAACAGGTGAAATTATATGTACCGTCCGACAAATTCGACAGCGTATAATTCTTTCCTGACTGAGAACCTACGGTCGTTCCCGAACTGTTGGTTACGCTCATCGAATAACCTTGTATCGACGCGTCAAGCGTAATTGTGAGCGAGTTGCTTGCTATCGCTCCGCCTTTGGTAAGATTCGCAGTACCCGAAGTGGAGCTTCCGTAAATATAAAACTGTACGGTCGTCATACTTCCGTTGTCGCCCTTTACGCTTGCAGATAAAACGCCCGTTCCCGAACCGTCAGCCGATTTAGACGTGTTATAGTTGTAATAGTGCGTATAGTCATACGCCAAGGTATATTTCGGCGTTGTCGCCGCATACGCCGTGTTTGTCGTCGCCATTGCCAAACACAGACTGATACAGAGTGCGAATACGGCAAGACACAGCCACCTTGCTATGCCTTTCAGTTTGGTTTTTACCACTTATTTAACCTCCCCTTTTTGATAATTTTCGCCCGTTTTCTCCTCAAACAGGCTCTTGATATATTCTCCCGTCGTGATTTTCACGCAGGTGCGAAGTTCCGTAGAACCGACAAAGAACACCTGTCCCGTAACCGCCGATATAATCATTCTCTGCTCGTCGCCGTTGAAGCTGTCGCCCGCCTTGTAAACGTCCAAAACGTCTTTCATGTCGGGCGCGCTTAATTTGAAAATAAACGTGTACTGCGAGTTTTTGAGAATGGCGCTCGTCTTGCTCCTGAGTTCCTCGTTTGCGTTCCAGTCCGCAATGTTTTGCGTGGCGGGAATAAATCCGCCGTTATATTTTCTGATACGCTTACTCATCGAAAAGAAAAAGTCCAAAGCAATCGGAAATTTCGCGTCGATGAAAAGATGTGCTTCGTCGGCGATAATGAGCGTCCGCAAGTTTCTTCCGCTCTTGTTCGCTTCTCTCGCATTGATGACTTCCTGTTCGATAAAACGGAAAACAAGCAACATCTGCGCGTTCGCCACCGTATTGTTCTTATTTGCAAAAAGCGACTGAAAATTGAAGTCGATAAGGTTTGCATTGACTTCGAGCGTGGACGGCGCGTTCCAAATGTCCGAATATCTGCCGTTTACAAATTTCTGCAAGTACAGTTCCGCCGTGCGCATATCGCGCAAGGTCAGATTGTCCATTTCCTCCTTGTTCTTCTCCTGCAATACTGCAAGCAAGTCGGAAAACAAAGGAAAGTCCTCTGCTTTGAAGTTCGTGCAGTCGGTCGTTTCGGTGATGCCTTTTCTCTCATACGCTTCCACGACGAGATTATTGATGAGTTCGATAACGTCCGCGCTCGCGCCCACAAGAACGATTTTGAAGAAACTTTCAAGCATTTTCAGGTGCGTATTGAACGTAACCGCAGGCTCGGCGGGCGTTCCGTCCTCCGTCAGTATCTTATAGATATGGAAAGGATTGATTCTGCCTTCTTTCGCGTTGCCGACGTCTATCAGATTGCCCGACAGATTTTTTGTCAAGGTCAGGTACTCGGCTTCGGGATCGAGAATGATTACCCTCGTATCGTTCGCCCATTCGTTTGCGATGAGCGACTTTAAGAAGAACGATTTGCCCGAACCGGACTTACCGATAATCATACCGTTTGAGTTCTGATACAGGTTGCCGCGTTTCCACATATTGAAGATGAACGGATAGCCGTTCGCTTTGTTCTCTCCGAGCATAATGCCGCCCTCGTCCATAACGAACGTTCTCACGAACGGAAATACCGCCGCCAAGCTGGAGCTGTTGATGCCGCGCTCGTATGTTTTTAAGGTGGAAACGGGAGAGATTGCCGACGACCTGAACCCTTCTATCTGTAAACCGTAAAGATTAGACGGCTTGAAATTGCCCGTCATAACGTTTCTGCGCACCGATTTCTTGTAATTCTCGTCGTCAAGATATCCGTACTTTCAATTCGTTCTGTTCGCTGGCACGTATCATCTGTTCTTCCGGCGACGGCGTATCATCCGCAGGCTCGAAACCTGTTTCTTCATACATCTCATCGAGTGAAGAACATTTTTCGTAATATGTATCCTCCGACTTTGCAAAGCGATCCGTTTCACGGTTCAGTATTTTTACTGCTTGTTCCTGTTCTACGCTTTCTACTTCTACTTTTGCTACTTTGTAGCGATTGAGTTTGTAATAGACTTTCTTTTTCATTTTGAAATCCTCCGATTTTTGCGTTTTCTCAGTATTGAAGAAATTTTCGCAATCGGACAGATTTCTGCCCCAAATAGAAAAAGCCCGACTGCGAGGTAAAATCCTCGCAATCGGGCATAATAGGCATCAAAAAAGAAGCCTGACAAATAGAATAACCCTATGCTTTCAGGATTTTACTATCTGTCAGACTCCTCTTAACCTTCTCATTAAGTCCAGCCTCATAACAAGATGTCAGTAAAGGAATACAACGGCACTCCTTTACCCGCTGCTATTCAGTTTTCTTTTTTATTTAAGCGTGTTGCTTTAACTGCTTGTCCTGCGTTGTCGTAAATATCGGCTTTTTGCTGATATGTATATCATCTTCTTCGATGATAACGGAAGCAAATTCTCCGCACTTCGGACACTCCATTTCCACCTTGGTTCCGTTTTCGCCTTTACAAAGACGTCGACCGCATTTCGGACACATTGCATATTTCATTGAATACAACCTCCTTCCTCCCAAGCCTTACATCCGATTTGAATTTAAGCAACTGTTCAAGCATGGTCGGGATAACTCCAATGCAACAGTCGCTCATCGTCCGTAATTTCTATATCTTTGCGCTTTCGGGGCGTAAAGCGCATCAATACCTTAATCATATATCTTGATACAACTGACCAAGACTCCCTGTATCTCGCAATCCTTTACGACAATATCTTTCATCTCTTTGTTTTCGGGATGCAGAATGACTTTGCCGTTTCTTCTGAAAATACGTTTCAAAGTCGTTTCGCCGTTTATCATTGCCACGACAATCTCTCCGTCATCTGCCGTGTTTTGCTTGCGGATAACTACGAGGTCGTCTTTTTTGATACCTATGTCAATCATACTGTCGCCGAACGTGCGGAGCATAAACAAGTCGCCGTTTCCGAAAATAGAGCGCGGAAGCGCAAAACTTTCTTCGATATTTTCTACCGCGTCAACAGGTTGTCCGCAGGCGATAGAACCCACAAGCGGCGCAATCGCAACTCCGCTCGGCTTCAGCTTCGGCGGCACGGAGATATTGCCGATTCGCGTCCTTTCGATTCGTCCCTTTCTTTCAAGCGCCAAAACGTATCTCTGTACAAGATTGAGAGAACTCATCCCCACGCCGTGCATAATCTGACGGTAGCTCGGTGATTTTCCGTTCTTCTTCTGATATTCGGTGATATAGTTCTCCACCCGTTCCAAGGTGTTCGGGTTTAGCGTTCTCATTGGTAAGTCCTCTTTTGTTCTTATATTGAACTTTGCGTTCAATTTAGATTGTGAGCGTATTATACCATTTCTTTTTGATTATTTCAAATTTTCAGTTCCAAAAATTTGGCATTGAAAGACTTTTTTATGAATTTTTTCAAAAAAATTTGCTCCCACCGAAGTGAGAGCATCTTTTTTACGGGCTAATATACTTCTTTTATCTTTGCTACAAAGTCTGAAAACTCCGTAACTACCTTTTCAGGAGCTTTGATTTTGACCTTTCCCTGCGTTCCGACGATCCACGCAAAGAACGTTTTCGATACCTGAACGGCTACGTCAACCGTATATGTATTGTCGTCAATCTTTCTGATTCGTATATCGTCCCCGTAACGGTCGAACATATCCGAAAGAATTTTCGGCGTAAAAAGAAGGGTTACTTTTTGCGTTTCTCCGCCGAACATTGAAAACACCTGCTTTCGGTATTCTTCCGTATTGAATAACTCGTATTCCGGGTGCGGTTCGCGCTCCGCTTCTTCGACCTTTACGTTCTCCATTTTGTCAAGGCGGTACGTTACCATGTCGTCGTGTCCGTTTGAGAAACACAACATATAATAATTATCCCTGTTCCACACTATAAAGGCAGGGTTGGCCGTATATCTGTCGCCGTTCTTTCGATAGACTTTTTTATGCTTCTCGTCATAGTCGAAATACAAGAAAGAAATTTGCTTGTTTTCTTCTATTCCGCGCTCTATGGCGTCCACGTTGTAAATCAAAGACGAACTTCCTTTTCTGCTTTTATCCAACGAAATAATATGCTTTGAAAGATTCTCTGCCTGATGGGAACACAGCGTACCTGACAATTTTTCAATCATTATATTTTTCTGCGTAGAAGTCAGTTTGGACGCCTTGATGACGTCTGCAAGCATAACGACTTCCGCCGTTTCAAGCGGACGGCTTACGACGTAATAATAGTAATACTTTTTCTTATAGGATAAAACCTCATAGCCGTATTTATTTAATGCGGCTATGTCCGTTGCAACCACTTTACGCATTACGCTGATTCCGCGTTTTGCAAGTTCTTCGCGTATCTCGTCAGAGTTCATTGCGTGATTTTCGTCCGTGTTTTTACACAGAATATCCCACAGAACAAGCAATTTGATTTTATTCGTATCGTTTGCCATAAGCTATCCTCCTATAAAGCAGATGGTTGGGACGCATCAAAACATAATAATACTTTAATTATATATGATATCTCAAGTGTTAGCAGCATTTTTTCTATATATCGTAACAACGCCATCACAAATCTCAAATATATTTATAGCCTCTTTCATAGCTTTCTCCCCATTAATGATTATAGTACAATAGGTAATTCACATTTTATTCTCCTAAATGCTTTTTACATACAGGTATTTTTATTTAGAAGATATTTGTAATAAACATATTGATAAGTCATCTCCGCTACCGTTTTGAGATAGTTTCGGCAAAAATTCCGCTTTCCTGCAACAGTTCATAAACAGCCATAAGAAGTGGTTCAATATCCGTAATATCCATAATTGCCATATTAGAAACTGCTTTCGTAAAGG
>CAJMCT010000002.1 GCA_905211955.1 uncultured Eubacteriales bacterium
GTCTTGTCAAATCGTAAATAACTCATAGTTGTGCATTATTTAAAGGTTAATTATTGGCTATTATATCATACTTGTATTTATTACTATATCGCATACAGAATGGTTGTAGCACCATATATAACAGGTACAATGTCCAAATGTACAAATTCTAGATAAAAACAAAAATAAAAAGGCTCGAATTTAATCGAGCCTTTCTTTTTCTTTTGTGAAAAGTTTTAATTATTTTTCGATAGTTTCTTCTTCAGAAGCAACGTCTTCTAAAACTTCGTCTACGATTTCTTCTTCTAAAACTTCGTCAGAAATCATCATTGCAGATTCTTCTGCTTCTAATTTCTTTCTCTTTTTGTCAAGTTTAGCAGCCTTTTTAGCTTCAATAGCAGCGAGTTTCGCTTGTTCTTCTTCTTCAGCAAGTTGGGCTTTAGCAGCCTTAATTGCTTCTTCTTCCTCACGTTTTGCTTGTAATTCTTCGATATAAGCCTTTTCGCTTTCATCTCTTGCTAAGATGGTGACTTCGGTGTTCTTGTCGAAGATGTGAGTGTGAATAACGTCTATTGCAACCTTGATTGAATCGCCTGCCTTGGTGGTAGAACGAGAGTCTACTTTTGCAGTTAAGTTAGAAAGGTCTTCCGCAATACTCTTAACAGTTTCTTCGTCGCTAATAATAGACTTGGTTTTGCAGTAAAGCAAGGTTTCTGAACCGAGTGCTTCAACAACGTCTACTTTAACTTCAATGGTTTGTGCGCCATCTTTGTTTACCCAGTCTGCTTCGTCGTGTAAGTCTTCAGGTCTAACACCGAATACGATTTCTTTGCCGGTGTTAAGATATTTATCAAGGTTTACGATTAAGTCTACCTTTTCTTTGGGGAGATAAATCTTATCACCCATAATATCGATATAAACTTTATCTTTAGTGCCGTTGATAGTACCGGTGAAGAAGTTCATTTGGGGAGTACCGATAAAGCCTGCAACGAATTGGTTTACAGGGTGATCGTAAAGGTTGATAGGCGAATCTACTTGTTGCATAAATCCGTCTTTCATAACGACGATTCTAGTACCCATAGTCATTGCTTCTACTTGGTCGTGCGTAACGTAAATAAACGTGGTTGCAAGACGGTTGTGAAGTTTGGTGATTTCAGTTCTCATTTGTGAACGAAGTTTTGCGTCCAAGTTTGAAAGCGGTTCGTCCAATAAGAAAACCTTAGGTTCACGAACGATAGCACGGCCTAACGCAACACGTTGTCTTTGACCACCTGATAAAGCCTTAGGCTTTCTGCTTAAGTACATTTCGATACCTAAGATACGAGCGGCTTCTTTAACGCGTTGATCGATTTCTGCCTTAGGCATTTTTCTAAGTTTTAAACCGAACGCCATGTTGTCGTAAACCGACATGTGGGGATATAGTGCGTAGTTTTGGAAAACCATCGCGATATCTCTGTCTTTCGGTGCTTTGTTGTTTACCATAACGCCGTCAATATAAAGTTCGCCAGAAGAAATTTCTTCTAAGCCAGCGATCATACGAAGGGTGGTTGACTTACCACAACCCGAAGGTCCAACGAATACGATAAATTCTTTGTCTTCGATATCAAGGTTGAAGTCGGTGACTGCAACAACGCCCGAAGGATATACTTTGTAGATGTTTTTAAGTTGTAAACTTGACATATTATTCCTCCTGCGGATTTTCCGCTATATTACGTTTATTATTTTACTATAAGTTGTCCAATTTGTTAAATACATTTTAAATAATATTTAACGGCTTTTTTGTATAAGTTGCACAAAACTAATCGAGTTCGTCAAGCGTTAATTCAAACGCAGGACAAAACTCTTTTAGATAGTAGTCTACTTCGGGCATCTTAAAGTTTTTTAAGTCCTTTTCAATACTGCTCTTTGCCTTTTTAAACTCTGAGTTTCCCGCCTTTACTTCTTCTACGCATTTAAGGTACGCAGAGAGTTTATCCGCCGCCTTTACGAGTTTATATTCGTAAGTGTCGGTATCGGGCAACACGTATTTTTCGTATTCGCCTTTTAACGCTTCGGGAAGCATACCTAAAATTCTTTGACACGCCTTTTCTTCTAAGTCTTTGTAAGCCGTTTTGATTTCGGGGTTAAAGTATTTTATCGGCGTAGGTAAATCGCCCGTTATAACTTCGCCAACTTCGTGGTATTGAGCAAGCAAAACCACTTTTTCTACGCTTACGTTTCCGCCAAGCATTTTATTATTGATAAGCGCTAACGCGTGCGATAAAACCGCCACTTGCTGACTGTGTTCCATAATGTTTTCTTCCCTTATAGAACGCATAAGCGACCAACGTTTTATGTATTTCATACGATTGAGATATGCAAAAAATTTATACATTGTATTTCCCCTTAGTGAAGTTTTTTTATTGTATCACAAATTTTCCCTTGACGCAACATAAATTTTGTGCTAAACTTATGCCATCAAAATTAAATATTCGCTATGGGTGCCGAAAGGCTGAGATTACACCATTGAATCCGCAAGGTAGTACTTGAAGGAAAAGCAATAAGGAAATGTTATTAACCGCACCCATTGGGTGCGTTTTTGTTTTATAGCGAATAGAAGGAGTGTTTTATGTTTAATCTTTTATCCCCCTATGCAATCGACTCTTTTTTGCCGATTGCTAAGTGGCTTGCGATAGGGTTTGTCGGCGCTTTTGTTATCGCTATCCTTATCGTTGGCTTAACCAAGAAAGACCTTTTGAAAAAAACGGTTAAAGTTCTTCTTTCGTGTCTTTTTGTTTTCCTTTTAGCGCTTGGGCTTGCTTGTCTTATTATGGAAATAGTAAAGAGTTATAGCACCACTTACGCCGAAGAAAACTGGCTAGACAGAAACGCACTTATCAAGTTCGTGCTTATCCCCATAAGCGTTTTAGTTCTTTCTTTAATCGCGTCTTCTATCGTTATCTTTTTCGTTATAAAAAAGAACAACGAAGAAAACCAATTACTTAAAAAGACTTTGAGAGTTTTGGGAATTATCAACCTTGTGTTCTTAATTGCCGTAGGCGTACTTCTCGCTATTTACTATAACCAAAAGTTTATAGACGACGGATATTATAACTCTGATACCGCGTCTGTAAACCAAGTAGTACTCTATATTTCGGCTGTTCTTCTTATCTTGGCGATTTTTGCCGTTGCTTTAATTTTTAACAAAGATAAAAAGTCTATCGATACCCGTTGCATTGCAATGGCAGGCATTACCCTTGCAATGAGTTTTGGACTTTCTTATATTAAACTATTTGAATTACCGCAAGGCGGTTCAGTCACCCTTTTCTCGCTACTTCCCATCATGATTTTCTCTTGTCTTTACGGGACGAAAAAGGGCGTGTTCGTTTGCTTAATTTATGGCATATTACAAGCAATACAAGACCCGTGGATTATCCACCCCGCACAGTTTTTCTTAGATTACCCCATTGCGTTTGCTTGCATAGGCTTGTCGGGAATTTTCTTTAACGCAAAAAAATTAGAACGTCTTCCACAAGTAGCCTTTATATCAGGCGGAGTACTCGCAGGAGTTTTAAGATTCGTTTGCCACGTTTTATCAGGCGTATTTGCCTTCTCCGCCTATGCTAAAGGGGTTAACCCGTGGGCTTACAGTTTAGCGTATAACTCTTTCGTGTTCGTAGATATTGCGCTAACCTTGGTTATAGGCGTTATCGTCTTTTCTTCAAAAGCCTTCGTCAAAGAACTTCAAAAACGCACGGAAGCCTAATGTAAAATCAAAAACTAAAACCCCCGAACTATCGGGGGTTTTTATTTTTATTTATCGTAGATAAGAAGGGCAGTGCCGTTAGATATGCAAATCTCTATTTTTTCTTCTATCGCTAAGTTAGATATTCCGCGCGTGTCAAATGGGGTTAACGTTAGGTCGTTTAAGGGGTAATATAGCCCAAAACTTTTAGCAAAGGAACATTCGCCACCGTATGGTATAAGAGAGATTGTAGCCCCTTTTTTTACGGTTATTTTCGTCGTTTTATCGATTAGTTTTACAACCGTTTTCTCGCCCACTAGTTTTGCGTTTGCTTTTAAGGCTTTTGCAATTGCAAGCAAGGCGATATTACCCAAAACGTGTTCTATCTTGCCTCCGAACGCACCGTATATAGAAATATCAGTTGCGCCGTTTTCTACTGCGTAGCGAAGGGCAAACTCTCCGTCGGTAAAGTTCTTTTCCTTTTTCAAGGCAACTACCTTTTCGCTGTTTGGCGCTTTGCCCAAACTGTCAAAGTCGCCAACCACCGCAAGCACTTTTTTATCCTTTAATTGCTCCTTAAACTTAAAGCCTGCATCGGCAAAGATAACTAAATCTTCTTCAACCTTGCCTAATTCCAAGGGCGATTTTAATATAATACCTATTTTCATTTTTACTTCTTGTTTAACTCTAAATGTTTTTGGGTGACGTCGGCAATAAGTTTAACGAGATCTCCGCACGGGCGCTTTTTATAATATTCTACCGTTCTATCGTCGGGGCAGGGGTTAGTGTTTACTTCTATCTTGCCACTTAATAATTCACCGCAAATTAACGAGCCTACTTGGTCTTTTACGTCTTTGCAAGCATCTTGAATAATCGAATAGATAGAAAGTTTATCCTGCCCGTCAGAAAGCAAGTAGGATAGCACGAAGGTTAGACCTGATATCGCACCGCAAACTAAACGTTGACGAGCAAAGCCACCGCCAAAACCTATCATTATTTTTTTAATCTCTAATTCCCCTATTCCTAGTTCGTCTTTAAATGCAAGCGCAACCGCTTGAGAGCACGCTAAACCCTTTTCAAAATATTCTTTTGCTAATTCACCTTTAGTCATATTTTTATCCCTTTTTTATTCGGTATTATTTTATCACTTATAGAACTCTTTTTCAAGTGTTTTGTACGCCCTATAATTTTTGACAAAGGATTTTTGCGTTAGACAAAGCACGTGCGGAGAAAGACGGCGGAGTTGACCTTGCTGGTCACGAAGCGAGATTTTATTTGACGCAACACAGTATAACACGAAAAGCCAAAGTCAAATAAAAATTCAAAAAGCAACTAACTAAGGTTAATTGCTTTCTGAATAATATATGATAAGGGGGAAAATGATGAGCATTTGTATAACGATTTTACGTTTTTTCCTTTGACAATATCAATATACTACTTTAATTTTGAATTGTAAAGTATTTTTTGCGGTTTTTTGAAATATTTTATCACAAAAAATCAAATTTTGTTATAAAATTGTTAAAACTACCATAAAATGGTAAAAATTATCAAAATTAAAGCCCTATGAGTTTTCATAGGGCTTTTTTTAGTTTTTTATGCTTTCTTTTTCTTTAGTTTAATTACCGTAGTTGCCACAATTACGATTGCAAGTGCTCCGAGAGCCCCAGCAATAACTGTCCACCATGGGAACGGAGGCTTTACGGATACGAAAGCAAACTCTGAAAGTCTATCTATAGTAATAACTGCGTAGTCGCCGTCTATTACGTACTGATTAACTTTACCTGCTTCACCTAAAACGATTTCGCTAACTTCGGTATCGTTATGGATATGGTAAAGTTTTAAGTCTTTCGTTTTTAGTTCTTCGTCTAGTAAGATTTTAATGGTGATTAAACCACCAACTTCGCTAACCTGAATATTATCGCCGTTCTTTTCTAACGATATGTCGAAAATCTTTTCAACCTTAACGCTATCTTTTTCGGGAATCTTTGCAATAACTTCGGGATCTTCGGTTTTATCTACTACTACGAGTGCTACGTCTGGGCTTAAACCGTTTGGCGTGCTTACTACAACACTAGGCTTAGCACCTTCGGGTGCGCCTTCTTCTACAAAGTTTTGTTCGCCTGCTTTAATAATAAAGTCAAAGGTTAAGTCAGCCGTTTTGCCGTCCGTCCATTCGTAGTTTACCTTATCGTTTAGGCTTACTACTACGGCATATGCCCCAACGTCGGTCTTTTTATTGCCAGATACTGTATATTTATCGCCTATAGCAATGGTATAAGTTTGTTCGCTACCCGTATATATAAAGTTTGTAGTATCAGCCGTGGGCTTGTTTACTTGAATTTTTGCAATCGCGAAATTGAAAACGATATCGCTTACAGAACCATCTGCCCACTCAAAAGCATTTTTATCTACTAAACTTACAACAACTTGATAGTTACCTGCGTTAGTCTGTTTGTTGCCTGTAATAACGTAATTTTCGTTAGCAACAACGTTATAGGTTTGTTCAGCCCCATTATACTTAAAGGTTGAACTATCTCCAGTAGGAATTGCAACCGGAACTCTCATTATAAAGGTTGCAACTATTGAAACATCTCCCGAAACAAACTCGCCTGCATTTGCAAATTCCGTTAGATAATATTTTTGCGTTGCCGTGCTTTCATGCATGGTTGCAGTAATCACAGTGTCGCCTATGGTTAACGTTAAGCCATTTACAGTGATGGGCGTGCCGTATTTAAGATTTTCTATAAGCGTGACGTCTACGTTGCCGTATTCAGTATTGCTTGAAGATATAGTCACCGTGTGAACGGTTCTTAAATAGTATAGTTTTAAAGTTTGGCTTCCATCTGCTAAAATTGAACCGCTACTTACTGTGTTTTGGTTAGCAGTATCGTTTACAAACCCTTCAAGGTTTGTTAGATAATTTGCATTTATAAAGCTGAAAGTTCTTCCCGTTTTGTGTTCGGTCTTGGATTCATCGATTACAAAGTTGCCTTCTAAGTCTTCAAAGTAGTGTTCTATTTTATATGGAGTATCATTTGCATATTCCCATACTGCATGAAGTTCTAAGTCCGTTTCAGTATTAACAAATGCCTCATCGCCGTATTTTTTTGTTGTGCCACTCCACGTCTCCCAACGTAAGAATTTATAACCTGGGTAAACAAACGTGTTTTTATTTAATTTGAAGGTTTCCCCCGCAACCACAGTCATGCTTTCCATTTCGCCTATACCGCCGTTTGCTTCAAAGGTTATAGTCACTAATCTCGCTATGGTATAAGGATATTCGTCCATAGTTTCAGGGTCAGTGTTGTCTATCCAAGTATAGCCTTCAGCGGGAACTACGTAGTCGTGCTTTTCTTTATAAAGACCACCGTATGCAAATACAGAGCCTTCACCCAATACCGTTAAATTGTCGATTTTTCCGCCGTAAACATATAGCAATGCGTTATCTTCTATTATAAGGTTTGAAAGTTTGCCTGTATTTTTACAATCGATTACCGTAGCGTTCGAATACTCGCCTATTCTAACGTTTCCATTACAGTCTATATGATTGCCCGATAAACAGAAATTAAGTGAACCGTCTACTGTTGTTTTCGTCTCAACGCAAACGTCGTTTTCGTACGATGTATCGCTTGTTAAAACAAACTCGTTAGTAGTATTAGTCGGCAAGAATTGTACGGTCGTACCCCAGTGCCCTTCGGTGCTCTTGCACTCTGCCTTACCACACCAGCAGTGCCCGTGTTGAGGAACTATTTTTAATGATTTATCACTGCTTACGTATTCGGTCTTAAACCTTTCAGATACGGTGCACTCAAAATTTTGGGCATGTGCCTCATCTCTTAAACCCTTTACAAGATAAGAGTCTACTGGAACTTTAGAAGCGTTTATCGTTAACTTTCTGCCCTCATAATACGCATTGGTGCCAAAATTTGCATGAACCTCTCCGTAATAATATGCGTAGTGATATCCAGCTTTATAGTATTGAATCTTACCTTCGTTCATGTTGATATCGCTATCACCACCAATTATAGTAGGTTCCCCAGACAACTCAAGTTTTTTCATTACACTAATCGGATATCCACTCTTAGTGTTTAATTTTATCGTACCACCTGAAATGCGGATTATTTGGTTATAAGAACCCCATACGCCATAGCCATTGCTAGCGGCATTTGTCAGCTCTATAGAGCCGCCATAAAAATTAACGTAGCCGTATCTATTAAATACTGGTGGGCTTGCATAGTTGCCATTGGTTGGATAAAAAGTAAATATGCCATATACAACACCACTATCACCAATATTGTTAACGACAATTTTACCGCCCGTCATATTGACAACGCCATACCAACCAGTCATAATTGCTCTTGCGCCTCTACCAGGGGCAAGATTAATCTCGCCACTTTCTATATTTACAGTGCCCACGTTTAATATTGCATCGTAAGAATATGCATAAGTATCGCCACCACGAATTTCGCCACCGTTTAGGGTATAGGTTGAATATGTAGTTCCGCTATTTTGCAAAACGTTTGAATGGGGTGTGCCATTGCATATTATTATAGAACTTTTACCTGTGACTATACCGCCAAAATGGTTAATTAAGCCATAGTTTAAAATTGTTTTAACATTGTTTATAGACGAAATTGTTCCGCCGTATATGTTTAATGCGCCGTATTTTCCGGTATCTTTACCGATTTGAATAGTAAAGTTGTCATACCCTGCTTGGTTCTCATAAGTTCCGCCATAGATGTTTAACGTGCCGTCAACTTGAATAATTCTTCTGTAATAATCAATCTCATTTCCGGTTGAAGAAATTATCTTACCCAAGCCATTGCAATCGGAAAAGTTTACCGTTGCTTCTTGCCCCACGATAATTCTATAAGCACCTAAATCTAAGGTCTTACCATTTAAGCAAATATTAGCATTAGCAGATATGGCGATATCCGCCGTCAAAGTGCCAGCACTAACGCTATCGCTTAAATAATAATTACCGACGGTGTCAATGCTAGTCGCTCCGTCCCACGCGGTCCAAACTAAACTATCGTCGTGGCCATCGTCCAAACAAGTTGTTTCACCGCAAAAGCAGTGCACGTGTTCGCTTGCGCTTGCTTTAGACGTAGGCATTAAGTTTTTTACGCCAAAAATAGCGCCAACTAAAAACAAAACGCCAAATGCTAAGGTCAAAACTAAACTTTTTTTAGTTTTAGTCATTGTCTTCCCTCCTTAATACACAAAACCCCGCTATTATAGCAGGGTTTTTGCACACAAATATTTTCTTATTCACCTTTGAAAGGTAATAAGTCAACGAGTCTTGCACGTTTGATAGCCTTTGCTAAAACTCTTTGGTGTTTAGCGCAAACGCCAGTCATACGTCTGGGGAGAATTTTTCCGCCTTCGGTGATATATTTTTTAAGGGTGTTGATGTCCTTATAATCAATCACGTCGATTTTGCCTTGACAAAAAGCACAAACTTTTCTACGGGGAATTCTCTTAACAAATTTCTTGCCTTCTTTTGCAGGTGCAGCGGGTGCAGCCTGAGTTTCAGCAACAACGTTGGTATTTTCTTCCATTTTAATTTTTACTCCTTAATCTCATTTCGCAATAAGACACCCTTTCTTAGAAAGGAAGTTGATTATCGTCTATTGCTTCTAATTGGGGACGTTCTTTTCTGACTTCCATATCGCCGTCAAATCCATCTTCAGATTGAGCGCTCTTGGGGGTTAAGAACTCCACTTCGTTTGCAATAACGTCGGTCACGTTTCTTTTGATGCCGTCTTTATCTTCGTAAGAACGGTTTTGCAATGAACCTACGATTGCTACTTTGTTTCCTTTCTTTAAGTATTTACCGCAGTTTTCCGCTCTACCACGCCATACCGTAATATTGAAAAAATCGGTTTCACGAGTTCCGCTTGCACTTGTATAGTCGCGTGGTACGGCTATAGAAAATCTGCAAACTGCAACTCCGTTAGGGGTTTCGGTGAGTTCAGGATCTCTGGTTAAATTGCCTACAAGGATAACTTTGTTCATCTTTTTTCTCCTTATCTTTTGGTAATCAATCTTCTGATTACGCCGTCTGTAATGCCTGCTATACGTTTAAGTTCGACAACTAAAGTCTTTTCCGCTTCGAAAGTCATCAATACGTAAAATCCTTCAGGCTTATAGTTGATAGGATAGCATAATTTCTTTACGCCCCAACGGTCGATTTTTTCTACCCCCCCGCCGTTTCCTACAACCAAGTCCTCGAACTTCTTGATGATCGCTTCTTTCGCTTCGTCGGAAAGATTGGTGTCAAGAATGTAAAGCATCTCGTACTTCGTCATAATTTTTTTACCTCCCGGTCTTATTCGGCTTGACGACTATTGCGCCAAGCAAGGTTTTTATACTTATTTTATATAAGTTTAATTATAATACCAAAGTTTATTTTCTTTGTCAATTATTTTTAAAGAGTTTTTTAGGGCGTCATCGCCATAATGTTAACGTATTCCGTATCTACGATACCGCTTAGATAAAGTTGTCTTATCGTTGCGTTCATAACACCGCCCGAAACGTCGCCAACATCTTCTAAATCAGCGAACGTCACGTTCTTGTTAGTATAAGTCGTTGCATACCCGTCAACGTCAGAAGGCCCTATTTCATAGAACATAAACAGCCATACCTTGCCTTTTGAAGATACGTAATAATCCCCATTAGTTTTATCTAAGGTATAAACGCCGGTTGCTTCGTTATAAGAATATCTTGCACTATTATCGCGAACGTACGCACTTGAAGAATCTTTCGTAAATATTTCTTCGTCGTAAATTTCGTCGAGGCGCATTGCGTTAATCTTATTAGATAGGTTGCCGATGTTTACCGTTTCGTCCGTTATTAGTTTGTCTAAAATTAAATTGGGATTAGACGAATCTACTTCCATAACCTTGCAAATTCTTACGTTGTCGATGCTAAACTTTTCGCCCGATAAATCGACTATCTTAATATCGCTATAAGTTTTAGTGTCGTCGTAAGTTCCAGTAATCGGGTCAAAACTCGTCGCATCTAAAAGCACGTCGTATAGTTTTTTGTTCTTATAACCGTTTCCTTCGGTAGGAAGGTCTATAATTTTTGAAAGCGCTATATCGTCCGCCGAGAATTTCTACTATATCACTGTTTTCGTCAACGTTTCCTAATACCGACATTATGTCCTTAACTTTCATAAGTTCAAATCTGTCATCGAAAACGCTTGCTAAATCGCCGACGCTCATTTTATCTAATGCAAGATAATAAAGGGGTTTTCCTTCAGTACCTTCAACTCTTTCGCAATTATCGGTGTATGCTCTAACGTATACCGCAGTGCCTTCATCGTGGCTTCCGCTATCTACTGCGTAATAAAGTTTTGGGTTAAACTCAGTAATTTCAGGGTTTTCGGGGCTTTCAGTTTCGGGAACGGGGATAGTGCTAAAAATTTCTAAGTTCCCGAGTTCACCAAAAAAGCCCTTATCAATATGTAAACAGTTCATAAATCCGTCGCCAAAACCGTCGTCAAAACGGAGTTTCTTAAACTCGGCTTCGTCAAGCCAAACCGCACCAGTGGAATTAAGGATAGAACTAAATAGGTCGTACACGAACGGCATATCTTCCATTCCATAGTTATCCATATTGCCTATTGCATCAAGTAAACTCTTAGACCCCATCGTGTCTTCTTTTATAACTTCGTCGGGGACGAAAGTATTTAAGGGAATAAACTTTATACCGATAAATATTCCGCCAAATAAAAGTATTAAACTCGTGAAAAAACCAACCAAGAAAAATATAAAGTTTTTAAGCCTTCTACCACGGGCTATCCTTCTGTTTTTCTTGTTTCGTCTTTGTTCTCTATATTCTTTTTTTCTTTGCTTTTCGTCGTCTTTACTAACAACTACCGCATTGGTCTTTTCAATGCTTGCTTCCTTACTCATAACTTCCTCCAAATAAGGCTTTCGGCTGTATATCACCGAACATTTAAATTATATTACTATATACCATTCTTGTCAAGGGCAAAACCTTTTTCGGCAATCTTTAAGAGTTTTTCTTTATTGTTAAAATCGGGGTTATCTATGCAAAGCCAAAAGAGTTTTTTAAGTTCATCGCCAAGTTTTTTGCCTTTATACCCCATTTCCATAAGTTCACTTGCGGTGATTTTTAGGTCGGAAAAATTAAAAGGTGTGCCGTCTTTTTCCATTTTTTCCTTAATACTTTTCCACCTTTTTACCGTTTTAGGCTCGCCCGATTGGTCTTTACAAGCACGATAGTCGGCTCTTTTTAAGTTTATAAGGTCGTTAAAGTAATCATTATTTTGAACTATTAGTCGCCTTATCTTGTTTTCTCTCATATCTTCTTTTAAGTCAAGCATATGCGCCCCGACTAAAAAGCAGGCTTTTTTTACAGTTTCATTGTCCACTTTAAGCCTTTCTAAAACTGTCTTTGCAATCTTTTCGCCGTCTTTTGCGTGGGTGTGATATTTGCCGTAATTTTGCATTGCAAAAGGCTTTCCAATATCGTGAATAAGCGCGTAAAGTCTAATAGATGGCTCAGCATAAAGCACGCATCTTAAACTATGCTCTAAAACGTCGTGATTATGAAAGTCTTTTCTTTGCTCCATACCACGTCCCAAAGTAAGTTCGGGCAAAATAATGTCTAAAACACCTATTTTATCCAAAACTTTAAGCCCTTCGTAATGACCGTTGGGGTTAGAAAATGGATATTTTTTATCACTTAAAAGTATCATTTTAAGTTCTTGGTATATCCGCTCTACCGCTACGTCTTTTACGTTTTTTGCGTAAAGTATAGCGCTTTCAAATGTTTGTTCGCCAATAGTAAAATTAAGTTCTCCGCAAAACCTTGCAAGACGCATAAGACGTAGCCCGTCGTGACTAAAAACTTCCTTAGCAGAAACGGTGGTTTTAAGCACTCTGTTATTTATGTCTTCTATGCCAAGTAAGGGGTCTAAGAACTTGTCGTTTTTTATATCGTAGTACACCGCGTTGCAAGTAAAATCTCTACGCTTTGCGTCCGCCATAATGTCTTTCGTAAAGATAACCGTGTCGGGCGTGTGCGTGCCACCGGGCAAATAACTTTCAGTTCTAAAAGACGTAAACTCGTATCTATTGCCGTCACCTTCAAACACCACCGTACCCGTGCGCCTATACTCCGCAACCACGTTAAACCCACACTCTGTTAGGGCACCAACTAGTTCTTCTGTTAAAATTGGAGACGCCAAGTCTATATCGGAAGATACGCTACCGTCAATTAGGTAGTTCCTAACGAAACCGCCGACTACGTATAAAGGGTTATTTAGTTTTTTTGCCAAAATTTGTATTTTGGGGGTTAAAAACTTTTTCATGATTTAATTATAACACAAACTATTGAAATTTTCATTATTTTATTGTAATATATTAGGGTAAACACAAAGGAAACACGTAAATGTTAGATTTTATCGTAAACCCCACCGCCGGTGGAAAAGCAGGAAAAAAGATTAGAAAGGCTTTGCCCGAAATTCAAAAACACCTTATTGAGAATAAGGTGGAATACGCTTTTCCCTACACCGAGTACAAAAAGCAAGCCACCACGCTTACCGCTGAACTTATAGAAAAAGGCGCAACCACTATCGTTGTTATCGGTGGCGACGGAACGCTTCACGAAGTTATAAACGGTTTTACTGACTTTGATAAAACGGCGCTTGGAATAATTCCGCTTGGCACGGGGAACGACTTTGCTTCCGCCTTAAACTTACCGCCAGACCCCGTTGAAGCCTTAGACGTTATTATTAAAGGCGAGCCAAAGTACACCGACTTTATGCAAATGCCTACCGTTAGAGGGCTAAACATTATCGGTATGGGTGTGGACGTTGACGTTTTGAAAAGGTATAATAAACTTAAAAAGAAAAGCAAGTTTGGTTATACTTTAAGTTTGATTAAAACCCTATTTAACATTAACTACGTAGACTTTAAAGCGGAAATGAACGGCGAAACAAAAGACTATCACTCTTTCGTTGCTTGTATAGCAAACGGAGATAGATACGGTGGCGGCATGCGTGTTTGTCCGCCCGCTTGCCCTTACGATGGTTCGCTAGACTTCATAGCCGTTGACGAAATTAACGGGCTTAAAATTATAAACGCATTACTTAAACTTAAAAACGGAAAACTTCTTTCCTTAAAACAAACCTTGCACGATAAAATGAAGGAAGTTAAAATCTTCCCCAACGGCGACTACACGGTAAACGTTGATGGAGAACTTTATGAAAATATTCCTTTTGAAGTAAAAATCGTGTCCGATAAATTAAGAGTTTATAGATAAAATAAATCATAAACAAAAAGGCTATTGCTTTTGCAACAGCCTTTTATTTTTGCTTTAAATTTTTTATCTCTCTTCTCTAAAATACGTTTGCCCAAGCGATGCAGGGGGTTGAACGTTTTTGCTTCCAACGATACTTATTGCAATTAAAACCAATACCGTAGCGACGTATGGCACAAAACTTATCGCCGCTTTTGAAACCGATGAAGAAATATTTAAGAAGTTGGATACGGTGTAGAGAGCACCGAAAAGTATTGAGCCTAAAACCGAAAGGATTGGACGCCATAACGTAAAGATAACGAGTGCAATTGCGAGCCAACCAACTGTTTCTACAGGGATATAACTTTCGTATAAACCTTGAACGATATCCATAACGTAGAAATATCCGCCAAGACCTGCTACTCCTGAACCGATTAGAACAGCGCCGTACTTATAACTTGACACCTTAATACCAACAGCATCTGCAGCGGCAGGATTTTCACCTACTGCACGAAGTCTTAAACCTGTTTTGCTTTTCTTTAACAATATACCCGTAATTATCGCGAGCGCAATAGCAAGATAAACTAACACGCCGTAAGACAAGAACAACTCACCAAACCAGCCTAAATCTTCTGCAAAAGGTAAGGGCTTCGCCGTATAAGAACTTGCGATACTAAAATATGTTTTGTCAATAGAACTCATTATAATATCGGTAAATCCTACACCAAAAGTGGTAAGTGCTAAACCGGTAATATTGTGGTTGCATTTTAGGGTTATAGTTAATAAACCATATATACCGCCAAGTAATGCCGCAAATGCAAAAGCAAATATTACACCCATAAGTATAACCATTATATAACTTGGTGCTTGGGGATTTGCAAGAGAGTTCATATAAAGAGAAACACCAAGGCAACCACCTGCTGCGCCCCCGCACATAATACCGGGGATACCAAGGTTTAAGTGCCCCGATTTTTCAGTTATAGTTTCGCCCAAACATCCATACATAAAAGATGCCGAACATCTAATTGCGTTTTGAAGGAACATTATCATAACTTATTTTCCTCCTTTTTCTTTTTGCGCATAATCAACTTGTATTGAACGAAGAACGAACAAGCGATTATGAAGAAGTAAATTAAACCAACGACAAGGTTAGAGAAACTTTCACTCGTCATACGGAAGTCCATACGAACTTGCGTCATACCCTTATTTATGAAAGCAACAAGTCCACAAGTACCTAAGATTGCTATTGGATTACAGTTAGCAAGCCACGTAGTCATAATAGCGGTAAAGCCCATATTCTTAGCCGTACCCGTGCCTACCGCTGCGTTAGCATAGTTGCCTGCGGTAAGCATTAAGCCTACTATACCGCAAATTGCACCTGACATAATAAGTGTTTTGATAATAACTTTCTTAACCTTGATACCAACGTATCTTGCGGTGTTTTGACTGTCCCCTACTACCGATAATTCATATCCGCCCTTGGTAAACTTTAAGAATACAAACACAAAACCAAAGATTGCGGCACCTACTAAAATGGTAAGTAAGAATTGGTTTCCCAACATAGGAAGCCTTCCGTAAGGAAGCATGTTGTCGGTAAGTACGCTAGAACCACTTTTTACCCACATTGCAATAAACAAGGTGACTAAACATTGCGCAATGTAGTTCATCATAAGAGTAAACAAACTTTCGTTAGTGTTAAAGAACGCCTTAAATATTGCGGGGATAACTGCCCAAAGAGCACCTGCAACGATACTTGAAATTACTGAAAGAATAATAACCCAAACGTCTGCAATAACTCCGCCTAAGTACCACATACAAATATTTGCAGCAAGACCACCGACTAATATTTGACCGTTTCCACCAAGGTTCCAGAACTTCATCTTAAAGGTGGGAAGTAATGCCATTGATACGGCAACTAAAAGCGCCATTTCTTTTAATGTTTCCCAAATACTTCTTCCCGAGTTAAACACGCCCTTAAACAAAGAACCAAAGAAGGTTAAAGGAT
The DNA here is from genome assembly GCA_905211955.1 of uncultured Eubacteriales bacterium. Taxonomy (GTDB): domain Bacteria; phylum Bacillota; class Clostridia; order Christensenellales; family Borkfalkiaceae; genus UBA1259. Next base: position 15,984 of record CAJMCT010000002.1, read on the forward strand.
TGCCTTTTGGGGATGCTATCGAACAAATAGTTCCGCCAAGTAATAACGCACCTATGATTGCTATCGCATAGATTAACGCTTTTTTCCATTTGGGAAGAGTGTCGCGTTTTTCCACACGGAAAAGGGGTTCGCGAACGTTTTTCTTTTCGACTACAAAACTTTTAGCCATTATTCGTTTCCTCCCTATTTTCTTCGGCTTTTTCTTTTTCTATCTTCCATTCTTCTTCAGAAAGGTTAGAGTCTTTTGCCTTGCCGTATTCTTTATCCGTCTTCTTTTCAGTAAGGTCCAAAGAACCCGTCATCATAAGACCTAATTCTTCTTTTGTGGTTTTATTTGCGTGTACGATACCCATATTTTTGCCGTGGCAAATAACCATAATCTTATCACAAAGAGCAAGCATAACGTCTAAGTCTTCACCGATAAATAAAATACCAGTACCCTTTCTCTTTTGTTCGTTAAGCATATCGTATATAACGTAAGAACTGTTAATATCAAGCCCACGAACAGGGTAAGCGGTGACAATAACGTTTGGTCCTGCTTCAATTTCACGCCCAACCAAAACCTTTTGAACGTTTCCGCCCGATAACTTTCTAACGGGGGTTTCGGTTGACGGAGTGACGATTTGAAGTTTTTCTATCAATGCTTCGGCGTTCTTTCTTGCTGTCTTTCTATCAACGAAAGGCTTTAACAAGAAGTTCTTAACCGCAATATGCACTTTATATAACGTCGCCTTCCACTTGGGCATGCTGTCGAGTTTTTCTTGGTCTACCGTGCAAACTATTCCGTCGCCATAATTTTTAACCATCATGTTGTCGGTAATAGAAAAGTTTGGTGCGAGGCCCATACCCAATCTATCTTCGGGTATAAAACTCATAGAAACACCCTTGTCTGCAATCACCTTTGGGGGAAGCCCAACAATGCTTTCGCCTTCATGCATGATTAAGCCCGACTTGATTTTTCTTATGCCCGCAATGGCTTCACAAAGTTCTTTTTGTCCGCAACCCGCAATGCCTGCGACACCTAAAATTTCTCCGCCACGGATATAGAAACTCATATCTTCTATTGCGGTGCTTCCGCCATCTGAATTAATGCTTAAATCTCTTATTTCTAAAAGCGGGCGATTTGCTTCGGTTTTTATTCTTTCAATTTTTAAGTCTACCTTTTTGCCTACCATCATTTCGGTAAGTTCTTTTTCGTTGGTAGAAGCGGTATCAACTGTAGTGATATATTCGCCCTTTCTCAAAACCGAAACCCTATTAGAGATTTCCATAACTTCGTTAAGTTTATGGGTTATTATAATGATTGACTTCCCATCGTCACGCATTTTTCTCAAAATATCAAAAAGTTTTTGAGTTTCTTGGGGCGTTAAAACGGCAGTCGGTTCATCTAGTATCAAAATATCGGCACCACGATATAAAACCTTAATGATTTCAACCGTTTGCTTTTCGGACACCGACATTTCGTGAATTTTCTTTTTAGGATCTATTTCAAAACCGTATTTTTCAGCGATTTCGCTAACACGGGAATTTACGTTTTTAATATTAAAGCGCTTTTTTTCTTTTACGCCTAAAACAATATTTTCCGCAGCGGAAAACACGTCAACTAACTTAAAGTGTTGGTGAATCATACCAATACCGTGTTTAAAGGCATCTTCGGGCGAATTAATGCTCGTTCTTTCACCGTTAATATAAACTTCGCCTTCTTCAGGCGCGTAAATACCTGCAATAACGTTCATAAGTGTGGTTTTACCAGAACCATTTTCACCGAGTATTGCAAGGACTTCGCCACTGTAAACGTTTAAGTTTACGTTTTTGTTGGCGATTACTTTTCCAAATCTTTTGGTAATGTTTTTGAGTTCAAGTGTAATCTTACGCTCCACTCTTTTACCCTCCGTAAGTTTGCCGATTTTGTAAAATTTAATCATTAAAACCATAGGGCGGAGTTTACGCTCCGCCCAAAGTTTTAAGTTTTTTTAATTATGCAGCTACGTCAGCACCAATGGTGATACCGTCGATAACGATATCGAAGTAAGGTGCAGAACGCTTAGAAGATTCAGTAAAGATACCATCTTCGATTGCATTGGTTTCGCCTGCGAAATCACCTAAGTCGATGATGTCTGCAGCGTAAGCAATAAGTTTGCCGTTTGCGTCCATCGTGATTGCGCCTGCTTTAGAGAAAGCACTGGTGTCAGCCTTTGCATTGAATACGGTGAAGTTAGCAGTATCGAATACCTTAACGGTACCAGCAACAAGTTTTGCTTTAACGTCGTTAAGAACTTCTTGAGTTCCGGGAGCAGCAGCAGCGCCTAAAGCGGTGATTTGAACTGAACCGCTTGCTAAGTTGCCAGTGTAGTCCTTGGGAATTTCGCCTTTGCCTAAAGCGCCGTCGATCATGATTTCAAAGTAGGGTTGCCAGTTAATCTTAGAAGCGATTACGAACGTATCTTCAGAAGTAGTTCCATTGTAGAATACGTTAGGAACGTTCTTTTCTTTACATGCAGCGGGAACACCCATAGAGTCTGCGTGACCAGAAACGAGTTTAGCACCGTTAGCGATAAGAGCAAGTGCAGAAGCTTTTTCTGCAAGTTCATCGTACCAAGAATAGGTGTATTTAACTTCCATGGTTACGTTGGGAACGATAGATTTAACACCGAGATAGAAAGAAGTATAACCAGAGATAACTTCTGCATAGGGGTGTGCACCTACGTAGCCGATTTTTGCTTCTTCGTTAGTGATGTCGTCGCCATATAAAGCTTTGAGCTTTAAGCCTGCAGCAACACCTGCTAAATATCTACCTTCATAGATAGAAGCAAACGCGTTGTGGAAGTTTGCGGGCGTATCGTTGGTTGCATCTTGATCAAGCGTTTTGCTGGTGTTAGTACCAGTTGCATGGCAGAATTGAACATCGGGGAAGTCTTTTGCAGCCTTGATCATGTTTGCTTCATGACCGAAAGAGTCTGCAAATACAGCCTTGTAGCCAGCGTTAGCAAATTCAACTGCTCTATTGTAGCAGTCGTCGCCTTCTTCAGGAATACCAGTGACAATCGTGTAGTTGTCTTCGGTTAAGCCCTTTGCTTCACAAGCTGCTTTGAACGCATCGATAAAGTTCTTGTCGTATGAAGATTCTTCACCGTGCAAGCAGATAAGTGCTACAACAGGATCATCGCCACAAGCCGTGAGGCCAAAGCAACAACCTACTGCTAAGATAGCAGTAAGAATGAGTGTGAAAAGTTTTTTCATATCTTTATCCTCCTAACCCTTTTTGGGTGTTTTTTCTTTGGTTTATAAATAAAAGACTATTTGCGGAAAACGATTTCCCCGTCCTTCATTTCATCGATTATCGCTAAAGAGAAAACGTCATATCCCTTTTCTCGTAGCGCGTCTCCACCTTTTTGGAAACCTTTTTCAATAAAAGCCGAAAGCCCTACGACCTTTGCACCCGACTGCGAAACTAAGTCTATCAGAGCGTTCATTGCACCGCCGTTTGCTAAAAAATCGTCTATAATCAAAACGTTATCGTCTTTGGTTAAAAAATCTTTAGGAACGATAAGAGTGTTGGTTTTGTTGTGCGTGTAAGAATAGCATTCCGCAGAGTACACGTCCCCTTTAACGTTTGCGGTCTTATTCTTTTTAGCAAAAACCACGTTGCAGTCAAAGTGAAGCGCTGTTAAACACGCCATTGCAATACCGCTTGCTTCAACCGTTAAGATTTTGTTTACGCCCTTGTCTTTATAATGATTATAAATCTCTTTGCCGAGTTCGTGCATAAACTTTACGTCTATTTGGTTGTTAAGAAAAACTCCAACTTTTAAAACGTTGCCGGGTAAGACTTCACCTTTTTCAATTATTGCACGTTCTAAAAGTTCCATATTCTCTCCGTAAAAATAAAAATGCAGGCGTAAATAGGTCTTTAACCCGTTTGCCTGCTTAAATTCGTTGCACCTTTCAGCGCTTTTCGTTCGGGTCTTTTCCGAACAATCGGTAAATATTAAATTAAATGTTTAATTTACGTTCTTATTATACCAAAAAGAAAAGGCCGTGTCAACCCTTTAATAGACACTTTTCGACCTTTTCCGCTTTTGATTTTTATATGTTTTTTCAATCTTTTTTGTGTGCGCTTTCATATTCGTTAACAGCGCTTTTAATGTCTTGATTTTTAGAAGATTTTCCGTGCTTTTCCACGTCGATTTTATTCTTTTCGCCGTGAGTTAAGCACCCTGCCCCGCCGATACAACCGCCGACGCAAGCCATACCTTCTATAAAATTGCCGTCAAGAATTCTCTTTTGTGCTTTTAATAGCGCAATCCTGCACGCTTCTATTCCGTCGCAAGGCACGGCTCTTAAGTCAAAGTCTTCGAGACCGCTTTCTTTTAAGCCTTCTTTAACCGCTTCCGAAAGCCCACAGTTTCTTGCAAAAATTCTTCCGTAGTAAGACGCGTTTTCTAATTCTTCTTCGGGAAGCGTGGTGATGTCTATTTCTTTGCTATCTAAAAGCGCTTGAAGTTCTTCAAACGTGATAACGCTATCCACGAAAGGCGCAACCTCTTCACTCTTAAACTCCATTTTCTTTGCCGTGCAAGGTCCGATAAATACAACCTTGCAATCGGGGTCTTCTTCCTTTAACTTTTTGCTTATCGTAGCAAAGGGCGAAAGATTATGAGAAACGAAGTCCGCAAGATCGGGGAATTGCTTTTTAACGTAAGATACGAACGCAGGGCAACACGAATTCGTTAAAAAGCCCTTTTCGGTAAGTTCTTTCGCTTCTGATAGCGCAACCATATCCGCACCGAGTGCGGCTTCCGTCACGTCGTAAAATCCTAATTCTTTTATACCTTTAATAACTTGACCGAGTTTAGCGTAAACAAACTGGCTTGAAATTGCAGGCGCAACGACCGCCTTTACCTTGTATGCGGTATTGTTTTTACTGTTTTTGATTATGTCTATAACGTCTAATATGTAAGACTTGTCGTTTATCGCACCCCACGGGCATTGGTAAACACACGCACCGCAAGACACGCACTTTTCGTCGTTAATAACCGCCGTTCCGTCTTCCCCAGAAGAGATGGCCTTTACCTTGCACGCCATTTCGCAAGGACGTTTATGGTTTCTTATTGCACCGTATGGGCAAACCTTTGCACAAGCGCCACAGTCTACGCACTTGTTTTTATCTATATGTGCTTTTTGATGCTCGTCAAAGGTTATAGCACCCTTTTTGCAAACGTCTTCACAACGGTGAGATAAACACCCCCTGCAATAGTCGGTCACTTCATATCCGCTCATGGGACATTCATCACACGCAATACCTATAACTTCTATAACGTTTTTGTTTTCCTTATCACCGCCCATGGCAAGTTTAACCCTTTCCATAACGATTGCTTGCTCTTTATAAATACAGCAACGCATCGTGGGTTCTTTTTTGGGAACGATAGTTTTGGGTATGTTTACTATGTTTTCAGTTAATGTCCCTTCCCAAGCATACTTTGCCACTTCTCTTAAAACTTTATATTTAAGGTGTTGAACTTTTGTATCAAACTTTCTCATTTTTTTACCTCGATTTCATTAAATACATCTTAGCACAACCGCCCTTTAATTTGCAAGGAATTTAGACGGCTATTCCCTATCCTTTTTTTGTCAAAGTTAAAGGTCGGCTAATTTTGCCGACCTTACTTTTAATATTCGGTAATTAAAACTTCTTTTGTTTTCCCCTTCTTTACAAGTATAGTTTTTATCTCGAAAGGCGAAAGCATAGTTTTTATCTTTTTGTCAAAAAGGCTAATCTCTACCGATTGCGAACTTCCCGTGTAGTCGTAAAGTCTAATTATCGTCCCTTTTTTGTCTTCACTTTCTTTTATCGCTGTCACTAAAACGTTTCCTAAAACGCCCGCAAACGAATTTACCGATGGCATACTTCCCGTATGGTTGGCTTCTATTATAAGTTTAGGCTGGTTATTAAACTCTACCGCCCTACTTGGAATTTTTGCACTAACGTAATCGCATTCGTGCATAATCACCCTAATCTTGCCTTCGGTTTCGCCTTGGCACATATATTGGTAGTCGGCGTTTTTATCAAGTTCACTAATTCTTAAATCACCGTAAATACAACTTCTTAAAACACTAAGCCCTATCCCTGACTCGTCCGCGGTGTAAGAGAAAATTCCGTCCGCAAGTACGGATAGGTTTTGCTCTTTGTTTTCTATAGAAATCCACTCGCCCATAGGCACGTCTATTTTTGCGTAGCCCCTATCTTCTACCGAGAAAGGCGAAGAAACTTTTAGCCTATCCGTTTTAACGTTCACTTTAAGTTTTAACGTGGTGTGCTTTTCGTTCCAATCGGCACGGTACCTAACGTCAAAATAATCAGCGTCTTTATATAGCGAATACCAAACGGTAAATAACGATTTTCGGAAAGAATAGTCTACCTTAACAACAGTTAAAAGTTCACCTTTTTCCGTGACGCTTACGTTTTCCACCTTTAACGGCTCTAATTTTTTACCAACCTCATGAGCGTTAAAGCACCACGTATCCCCTAAATCTTCGTATACTTCGGGAACAATTAAATTTTGAATTTCCTTGCCCGATTTTAGATTTTTAATTTTAGTAAGGGTTTTACCCTTTTTGTCAAAGGTGAATTCAAAATCGCCCTTTGTTATAACGGTGTCTAAAGAGTAATCTTTAACCACCTTTTCTTTGGTTTGTATAACTTTAAACGCCCTATAACCAATAGCGGGAATTTTTGCCTTAAAAATAAACCTTGAACGGAAGCCAGTAATAACAGATTTTTCAAGTATGACTTGGCAAGGAATACTGTTTCCAAATTCGTCTTCAAGTAAAATGCCACCTTCGTATGCGTCAAACTCGTGTAGCCATTGTACTTCGGCTTCTACGTATCCGTCAAACTCTGTAGCGTTTAAATTCCAAACTACTACGTTCCAAGCGTTTTCGGGATTTTTACCAGGCATCTTAATCTTTCTAGTTATCGCTTGAAGATTAAAAGCCGTCATCTCGTTTGCAGAGAGTGTTGCTCTACCCAAACCGTTATAGGTATCATCATAGGCATCTTTTATGCAAGCGCCACCTAAAATATCGTGAAACTGATTGAACATAACGTCTTGCCAAAGTTCGTTTAACTTTTGTTTGTCGTATGGGGTTTTTAAAAGTTTTTTAGCAATAACCGCCGACCTTTCCGCGTTAAGCAAAGCATACTCGCAAATTCGGTTTCTCTTTTTGACTTCAGGGCCGTTTAGGTATGGTCCAAAGTCCCCCGTAATCATTTCGCCGTCTACGGTAATAGTAGGCTCGCCTTGGCGAGCAAAAAAGCCTTCTACCGAAGAACACTTTATATCGTAATCTTTTTCCGCGTCTAATCTATGCACATCAGCTAACGCTTTTTTAGTGGGCGCACCGCCGTGATTAGTCACCCCAAACATAGTCATTTCGTCGCAAGTAGCATTTTTTAAGTTTTCTTCGGCTATCGCAACGATTGTGGGAACGTCTTTGTGATAGATTGGGCTATACTGCCCTACCCTAAACGCCCTAACAGAACTTCCGTCTTTGCTCTTCCAATTAAAGTAAGGAGATAAAAGTTCGTAGTGGTGGTTTTCAGGACGGCACATACAGTAGTTGTCTATACCGCTCTTTTTAAGTATTTGCGGAAGCCCTGCACTGTGCCCAAAAGAGTCGAAGTTGCAAGCAACCGTGGGTTCAGCCCCGAACTTTTCTTTAAAGTATGATTTACCTACGTTGATTTGACGAATGAACGTTTCGCCAGAAAGCATATTACAGTCGGGTTGTAAATACCATCCGCCCATAATTTTCCATTTTCCGCACTCGACGAGTTTTTTGATTTTTTCAAATAACTCTGGTGCGCATTCTTCTATGGCTTCGTAAAGCATAGATTCGTTGTGGCAAAAAATGTATTCAAATTCATCGGCAAGTTCTACCGCTGACTTAAAGGTCGCTATCGCCGAAGATATGCCTTCGTCCCAAGTCCAAAGCCATACGGGGTCTACGTGTGCATTACAAATCAAGTGGAGTTTTTTCATAGAGTTTTCCTTTCTAAATAATAAATTTTTACTAAGTAAAAGTTTAACATATAAAGAAACTAAAAGCAACACATAAAATAAAAATAATTATGGATTAACTTTACAAAGTTAAAAATGGAAAAAACGGACAAGTTTAGATAAATTCAGTATTGACAAAAGCACTATATCGTGGTATGGTTTTAGAGTAGTAAATTTTGCAAAAGGAGAAGATTATGAAAGAAAACTATATGGTATGCAACTGCATGCAAGTAAGTTATAACAACATTGCGGACGCGCTCGACGGACACGACAAGTTTGAAGACGTGCTTTCTCTTTTTGACGCGGTTCAAAAAGTGACGCATTGTTCTACCGGTTGTGGTGGCTGTCACGATAAGGTTTTAGAAGTTATTTCCGAAATCATGATGGGATAAATTTAACCTTTACAAAGGAGAAAATATAATGGAAGGTACTTTATGGGCGTTCTTGCCTGCGGTTATCGCTATTCTTTTAGCGCTTATAACTAAGCAGGTTTACGTCTCGCTATTTTTAGGAGTTTTAGTCGGTGCGGTTATGTACACCGGAGGCGATCCCTTAAACGGCTTGTTTACGGTGTTTAAGGTTATGAGCGAAAAGGTAGGCGCAAACGTTCCTATCATCGTGTTCTTAATCGTGCTTGGCATTTTGGTTGTATTAATGCAAAAATCGGGCGGTGCTAAGGCATACGGCAACTGGGCAGGAAAGAAGATTAAATCTAAGAGCGGTGCGCTTGCAGCGACGGCTGGTCTTGGTTGTTTGATTTTCGTAGACGACTATTTTAACTGCTTAACCGTTGGTTCGGTTATGCGCCCCGTCACCGATAAGTTTAAGGTTTCAAGGTCAAAGCTAGCGTATATTATAGACGCTACCGCAGCGCCCGTTTGTATTATCGCGCCTATTTCTAGTTGGGCGGCGGCTGTTGCAGGCGAACTTGAAGGGGATGGACTTATGGTGTTTATTAGCACTATTCCCTTTAACGTTTACGCGCTACTTACTATTATAATGGTGTTTGCACTATGTTTCTTGAAATTTGACTTTGGTAGAATGAAACGCCACGAAAGAATTGCTGAAAAAACAGGCGACCTTCACGGCGGTGTTGAGAACGATTTTATAGAAGAAAAAGAAATACACGCAAATCCTAAGGGCAGAGTAAGAGACCTTATTATACCCGTTGTTGTGCTTATTCTTTGTTGTATCGGCGGTATGATTTACACAGGCTACTTCTATAATTGGGATACCGGCCTTATCGGCTCGGAAGTTCAATCTGCTAACGTTATAGAAGCCTTCTCTAACTGCGATGCGGGCATGAGTTTAGCAATCGGCTCAACCATTGCGCTTGTTATAATATCTATATATTATATGTGCGCTAAGGTCGTTTCCTTTAAGGAAATCACGGGTAGTTTTGTAGACGGATTTAAGGCTATGGTTCCCGCAATACTTATCTTAACGTTCGCTTGGTCAATCTCTGGCATTATGGGTTCAAAAGGCGGATATTTAGATGCTAAGGCTTTCGTTCAAAATAACCTTGCAGGTGGCGGATTCCCAACTTGGTTGTTCCCGTTCATCTTCTTTATTTTGGCGGGCGGTATCGCGTTTGCAACGGGTACGTCTTGGGGAACGTTTGGCGTATTAGTTCCTATTGCCGTTGCTATTCTTGGTGGAAGCGGAACGCTTACTATTATGGCAGTTTCCGCAACTCTTGGCGGTGCGGTTTTTGGTGACCACGTTTCGCCCATATCCGATACTACTATTTTGGCTTCGGCAGGGGCGCAAAGCAATCACGTTGAACACGTTAATACACAACTTCCCTATGCAGGGCTTGTTGCAGGTATTGCCGCTATAACCTATCTTATAGGCGGTGCTTGCGTAAGCCTTGGCGGTGTGCTTAGTGCGGTTATTATGTGGGTTTCGGCACTTCTATTGTTTGCCGGTGTTATTGCTCTTATTATGTACTTAAATAAGAGAAATAAAGGCAAAACTGTTTTAGAAGTTAGCGACACGGAAAAAACCGAATAAGAAAAAACAAAACTCTAAAACCCCGAATATTTTCGGGGTTTTTTGTTTGCTAAAAAAAGGAAAATTCCTTTCCAATAATCTCCTATTGACTTTCATATGGGGCGCATTTTAAAATGTAGACGTGAAGAAAATAATTTTATTTTTATGTTTAATAGTTTTGCTCCCCACTGCCGCTTGCGGTAATCAACAAGAAGAAAACGTTATAGTTCTTCCGCCCGTTATAGAAGTTCTTCCCGAAACGGAAGATACGGATAGTGAAGAAGAAACGGAAAAAGACCAAGAAACAGAAGGCGGTAAAACTGAAGACGAAAATGCTACCGCTCCAGAAGGCGAAGCGGACGGCTTTAAAAAACAAACTAAAAAGTATGCGACGTCGACCGTAAACTCTTTAAGGGTGAGAAGTGCGCCCAATACTAGTTCTACGGTTTTAGGCTACTTAGATAAAAACGATGCCGTTTTAGTTAAAGGCGAAAGCGGAAACTTTTATATAACTACGTTTAAAGAAAAGACCGCCTACGTTTACAAAACGTCTTGTAAAATTTTAGAAGTCGAGTGTGAAAGCGACAAGGTAGAAAGCGCCATAGATTTAGGAAGCACGCTACTTGGCTATCCTTATATTTGGGGCGCGCAAAGGTATCATTGGGGGAACGGCAAACTGAATTCCAACTTCAAAAAGGGCGAATTCGACTGTTCGGCACTAACCCTTTACGTATACTATAAATCTAATAGCGTTATTTTAGACGTCACAACAAGAACACAAGTAAAAAACGGCGTTGCCGTCGATAAAAAAGACCTAAAACGAGGCGACCTTATGTTCTTTACAAATGCCGATAGAAAGAACAAAACGGGGATAGAACGAATAGGGCACGTTGCTATATATTTTGGGAACAACTATATATTACATACCGCAAGCGACCATGCCGTTATAGAGCCTATAAGTTCGCTTAGGTGGAGTTATTATATAACTTCTAGGCGAGTAGTGTAAAAGCCGAAACAAAGTTTCGGCAGTGAAAAATCAATTAAAAAAACACACCAACTCGGTGTGTTTTTTGTTTTTAATAATTCCAAGGGGATAGGTTTTCGTTGCAGTATTTGGCGACGTCTAAAACCGATTCTTTCATGCCCGTTTCAAGCCAGTAAGATACGGCTTTTTCTATACCGCCCGTCCATATTAGACGTTGGTATTTTTTATTCGTAGGTGCGTTTTCGTCCGATAAAACCATGCCGTTTAGGTGCATTAAATACCTGTTTTCAAAACCTGCTTTAAAAATCGGTTTTAAGATAGACGCTTTTTCTTTTATAAAGGAAAAAAAGTCTTCATACCATTTTAAAGTAGTGTTCTTTCTAACGGGCGTACCCGAAACTTTAACTAGTTCTTTGCAAAGGTCTATAACTATAGAATCAATTACGTCTTCTTTAGAACTAAAATTTCCGTAAAAAGCCATACGGGAAACACCTGCTCTTTTGCAAAGTGCGGTAATAGAAATTTTATCGAACGGGAATTTTCCCATAAGGTCTATAAGCGCTTCCTTTAAACTTTCAACGACAACGCGATTTAATTCTTCACTGTGCTTTTTTAAGCCCGAAAATCTATTTTCATCCTTCATTACAAAAATTTTCCTTTTGTCCTTTGTGTTTTTCGTTTTATTGCACCAATAAAAACAAAACGTTATAATACAACGGTGCTGACAAATGTAATACTCGATAGATTATACATTAGTGGTTTGTATTTGTCAAGCAAAGGAGAAAAAATGAGCAAGTATTATATTTACCTTGTGCAAAAGTTATAATAAAAATGCTTTCGCCAAACGTTGGTTGTCACACGGGGCCGGGGGTTGTGGCAGTTTTGTGTGAAGCAAAATAACAAATAAAAAAAACACGCTATCAACCGATAGCGTGTTTTAGTTTTAAATAAATTTTATTCTTCTTCAAAAGCAAGTGCTTCTTCGTACATTTTTTGAGCAGGCTCAACACCCTTTTTATCAAGTATAGAGCCGATAATACAAGCAAGCATACCAACGATAAATCCGGGGAATAATTCGTATAAACCGGTGGGTCCGGACAAGAAGGAAATCCAAAGAACGACTGTAAGACCACCTGCAATCATGCCGGCAACAGCGCCTTTATAAGTAAACTTTTTCCAGAAAAGTGAAAGTATAATTACAGGTCCGAACGCAGCGCCAAATCCTGCCCACGCATTGCCTACAAGGTCCATAATGCTTCCTGTTCCGGGGATAATTGCAATAACGTAAGCGACGACAGCAATGATAACAACAACAATTCTTCCTACCCAAAGGGTTTCTTTTTCAGATGCGTTCTTTTTCATAACTGGTTTATAAATATCGCAAGTAAACGCGCTTGAAGCAACAAGTAATTGGCTATCAGCCGTGCTCATTGCGGCAGCAAGAATTGCCGATAAGAATATACCCGAAATAAACGCGGGGAAAATAGTTCTTACCATATCTATAAATACCATTTCTTCCTTTCCGTCAGTAATATGGTTTGGAAGAACAAAGTGTCCAACAACACCAATAAATACTGCCATTAAAAGTGAAATGATAACCCAAACGGTTGCAACACGACGAGAAGTTTTTATCATTTTGCTTGATTTAATAGACATAAATCTAACTAAAATGTGGGGCATACCCATATAGCCTAAGCCCCAAGCAAGACCGGATAAAATTGAACTTATGCTTTCCCAGTCTAATTTTCCGCTGGGCAACAAGTTAAAGTAGTTAGGTGTTTGTTCAGCAATAGATAAGAAGTTTACAGGGCCGCTTCCGTTAAGACCTGCAAAGCAAACGAATATGGGAACAAAGATTATTGCGCCAAGCATTAAAAGTGCTTGGAAAAAGTCCGTCCAACAAACAGCACTAAAGCCACCCATAAAGGTATAAGCAAGCATAATTATGCCGAAAATTGCCATTGAAAGAGCATAACTATCAAGTCCTAAAACTTCTTGGAATAGTGTTGCGCCAGCAACAAAACCGCTTGCAACGTAAACGGTAAAGCAAACCAAAAAGATTGTTGCTGAAACAACTTGCAAGGTTTTTCCAGAAGACTTAAAGCGGTTATTTAAATATTGTGGAATGGTGATAGAGTTTCCGCTTGCTTGAGAAAATTTTCTTAATCTTCCCGCAACGAAAAGCCAGTTAAAATACGTTCCTAATGCTAAGCCGATAGCAATCCAAACTTCACCAAAACCAAGTGCTAATACAGAGCCGGGAAGTCCCATTAAAAGCCAACCGCTCATATCAGATGCTTGCGCGCTCATTGCGGTGACGAACGGGCCCATTTTTCTTCCGCCTAAGAAATATCCTTCTTGATTGTTGGATTTTCTCTTAAACATAAAGAAACAGCCTATTCCTAGCATTGCTACAAAATAAAGTACAAACGCCAAAAGTTCGCCTATTCTCATAAGTTGTATCTCCTTTTTTGATAACTATGACATTATATATAAAATTTAAATATAAATCAAGCAAAAAACCCTAAAAATAAAAATCGGGCGGAAAGATAAACTTCTTTTCCGTCCAATCTTATGGTGTTTAACTTATAACAAACACTAAAATTTTACCTTGATATTTTCTTCCTTGCAAAATACGGGCGAAAACATTTTAAGCCCAAATTTTTCTACGAACAGTTCGCACTTGCACAAAAACAAAAAGTACGGGTTAAACTTTTCCCCATAAAGAGATTCAAAGTTGCCTTGCCCCTTAGAGATTATAAGGTCGGCATTTTTCATTATGCTTAGCGATTCTTCGCTCATTAAGTACGGGTCTGCGCCCGGCGTTGCGTAGCCGTTATCTAGAACTAAACAAACTTTGTCAAGTCCAATTTCTTTGGCATCAATTTTAGTTGCGTCGTTAAGAACTTTTCCGCCCCTTACCATCGCTATTATTTGCTTTTCGGGATACGTCGCTTTTATAACCTTTATAAAGATTTTATCAATGACGATTTCACCGCAGTTATCGAGGAGAAAAAGCACCGACTTTGCGTTTTTTAGGTCTTTTTTGAATCTTTCAAGTTCGCCCACGTCTATAGACAGATTTTTTGCGTCTTTTAAAAGTTTTTCTAAAACTGACTCGCTAACCGATGGGTTAGTTCCAAAATCGATATAGTTTCCGGCAAGCGAAAACTCTATGCAACTTTTAATCTTATCGACGGAAGCGTCGATTTCCTTTTCAATAATGCTTTCTCGCTCTAACATAAATTTGTTATACCGAGAATTTACCCCTTCAAACGTTTCGGCACTGCCGAAATGCTTTTCGTAAAGCCTATCTATGCGATAAACTAAAATAGACGTAGAAACGGCGTTGTCTTTTCCGTATATCACGTCTTTTAAGTCTTTTGTAAAAGCCTTATAAGTTTTATCATCTCCACGACCTTTCGCGCGTTCTAAGTGTTTGATAAATAGACAGTCGTAGCATTTATTAGAAGCCTTCATTTTAATCTCCTAAAATTTAAAACGAAGCCCGCAAAAAAGCGGGCGAAAGTTTTTATTTTATTCTTCCTTGTTTTCTTGTAATAGCAAAGCCTTTTTGTCGGCGCGCTTTTTTATAGTAGTAAAGATAAACCCGATAAGGATAGTAGAGTAGAAACTTAAAAATCTCCAAGTAAGCATAGACGGGAAGGCAAGACCTGCCGCAAGCCCCGTTTCAAACAAGAGATAAAAAGATAGGTCTGCAGCCCCTGAGTTTCCGGGTGTGGGGATAAAGGATATTGCCGAGTATAAAATACTGCAAAGTTGCATTATTTGAAGCCACTCTATAAATCCGTTTACGCCAACCAAGTCGTAGCCAAAGAATCTAAGCGAGAAGTAGGCGATAGACCAGAGTGCCAAGTGTTCGCACATACTGACTATAATAGAGAGTATAAGCACGGGAACGTTTGAACTAATCTTTTTAATACACTTAGAGTTGTGAACTACGGTTTTTAAGGTTTTAAGTGTAGTAAGTTTTGGGTTTTTAACAATTTTTAATTTTCCACCAACTCCTATAACCCAATGCACCAACGTAGAGCCGATTTTGGGGAATAGAGAAAATATTATGGTTAGCGACGGGATAAAAATGCAAAGCACTAAGCCGATTATCGCAATGATAGAAATTACGTTAGAAGGTATAACCGCAATAAATTCAGCGGGGATGCCGAAGGCGTTAGATTTGAATAGCGCTAATGCCGTAATTCCTAAAATAACGAAGGCAAGTTGGTTTAAGAAAAAGGTTGCTATAGGAAGTGATGATGCAACTCCACCGTGAACACCGTGCTTAGATAGATGATAAATTTCAAACGGTTGACCGCCTACTGCAAGCGGAGTCACGTTGTTATAGTATAGTCCAATAACACCTGTTTCCACACACGTTTTAAAGTGCCACTTTCCAGTCATTTCCTTGCAGAACATTGAAAGTTTCAAGCCCTTGAAAAAATAGCACAAAAAAAGCGATAATAGAGCGAACAGTATATAATACCAACAACTTCCTAACGTTGAGCGAACTTCTGAAAAAGACGGAAGGTCTTTGCCCGAAGCAAAGTCGTTATAAGCGGTAAACGCCAAAACACCTAAAATTACGACGATAAACAACACGTAGAAAACGTTTTTGAAAATCTTTTGTCGATTACTAGTCGAATTTTCTTCGTGATACTTAAAGCGGTTATGCGTATAAGTAGACATTTCGATTTGCTTGCCGTAAGAGTTTTTGTATTCGGGCTTTTCGTAAACTTGTTCTTTTTCGCTTTTGTTGGCGATTTGTTTTGCCTTAACTTCAACGATTACGGGCTCTGCAGTTTTTTCGTCGAATTCTATTTTGGATAGGACGGGTTGGTCGTTTTTCTTTTTCATGATACATTTATTGTACCTAAAAACTATATAAAAGTCAACAAAAAAAGTTCACGCGATAAATTGACTTGACTTTTATATACGATTAAGATAAAATAAAGTCGATTTTAACCTAAAAACTAAAAATTGAGATAGCAAATATAACGGAGAATTAGATTATGGGAATTTACGAAGAACTCGTAGAAAGGGGACTTATCGCACAAGTCACCGACCAAGCGGAAATTAAAGAACTTATAAATGGTGGCGGTGCAAGGTTCTATATAGGTTTCGACCCCACGGCAGACTCCCTTCACGTAGGGCATTTTATGGCACTTTGCTTAATGAAAAGACTTCAAATGGCAGGCAACAAGCCCGTCGTTTTAATCGGTGGTGGAACGGCTTATATCGGGGACCCTTCTGGAAGAACGGACATGCGCTCTATGATGACTTCAGAAACCATAAAGCACAACTGCGATTGCTTTAAAAAGCAAATGGAAAGGTTTATAGAGTTTGGCGAAGACAAGGCGATTATGGTTAATAACGCCGATTGGCTTTTAGACCTTAACTACATTGAACTTTTACGTGAAGTTGGCGCTTGCTTTTCGGTAAACAACATGCTCCGCGCAGAGTGTTATAAACAAAGAATGGAAAAGGGACTTTCCTTCTTAGAATTTAACTATATGATAATGCAGTCTTACGACTTTTATTATCTTCATAAAAACTACGGTTGCAACATGCAGTTTGGTGGCGACGATCAATGGAGTAATATGCTCGGCGGTACTGAACTTATTAGAAAGAAAACCGGCCACGACGCATACGCAATGACTATAACTTTACTTCTTAATAGCGAAGGCAAAAAGATGGGTAAAACTGCAAAAGGTGCAGTTTGGCTAGACCCCAACAAAACCACTCCGTTTGAATTCTATCAATATTGGAGAAACGTTGACGATGCCGACGTTATGAAGTGTATTAAAATGCTTACCTTTATTCCGCTTGAAGAAATTAAGCAAATGGAAAATTGGGAAGATAGCAGAATTAACGAAAAGAAAGAAATACTTGCATACGAACTAACTTCTTTAGTTCACGGAAAAGAAGAAGCCGACAAATCAAAAGCAACGGCATACGCGTTGTTTAGTGGGGAAGGCGCGTTAGAAAATGCACCTACGACTGTTCTACAAGAAGAAGATTTTGTCGATGGCAAAATATTCCTATCAGACCTTTTGGTAAAATGTAAACTTGCAACGTCTAAAGGCGAAGCAAAAAGACTTATTCAACAAGGTGGCGTATCTTTTAACGATACTAAAATTACCGATTTTATGTTTGCGATTTCTAAAGATGATTTAACTAAACCCGCAATGATTAAAAAAGGCAAAAAGGTATTCCATAAGGTTGAATTAAACTAGAAAAAATCTAACAAAAAAGCCACTACTATGTAGTGGCTTTAATTTTACTAATTTTTATGTTTTAGCAGTTTACTTTAACTAAAATTTGAGCCGTTTCTTCGGCGGAGATTCTAACCGAAACTTTGTATTCTCCGCTAGACTTAATGTTAGAGGATAAAACGATTTTTTTCTTGTCAACGTCAAAACCGAGTTCGCTAAGTTTATCGGCAATTTCCTTGTTTGTGATTGCGCCGAAGAACTTGCCGTTATCACCGCATTTTGCCGTGATAGAAACTTCCTTGCCATCAAGTTTTTCTCTCAATTCCTTGTTTGCTTTAAGCATTTCCGCATGGTGAAATTCTTTGGCTAATTTTTGGTTTTTGTTATCATTAAGTGCTTGCGCGTCGGCAACTTTTGCAAGACCTTTTTTTATCAAGAAGTTTCTTGCAAACCCGTCCGCTGTTCCGAAACCTGTCAGTGCAGAATCCGTTGCTGTCATAGAACGCTTCCGGAAGCATCTTGCGTAATTCCACCTCTTCCTGCAGCATCATTTCAAATCACAGCATCTATGTCTGATCTGCTGCTTCGAAACAGGTACCAGTCAGCGACCCGGAGCGTATCTGAGCAATCATCCCTCAAAAAACATCCATAGCAAACCCTGCAAAAGCAGGGTTTTGTCTCCACTCTGAAGGATCCTTTTTTATACTTTTTTCATATTTTTCTCCTGTTCGTTCCTCCGCTTCTGTGCTATGATACCTTATAGCAATGACAAATCATCCATCGAAAGGAGTTTTTCTATGTGTACAGCAGCAACCTATCAAACACGCGACTTTTATATGGGCCGCACACTCGATTATGAATTTTCCTATGGCGACCAGATCACCGTTACACCTCGCAATTACCCGTTTTCCTTTCTTCATATGCCGTCCCTTTCCCATCACTATGCAATGATCGGCATGGCGTGTGTGATGGATGATTACCCGCTCTATTATGAGGCGTTCAATGAAAAAGGGCTTGGTATCGCCGGCCTTAATTTTGTAGGAAATGCCGTTTATTTCGATCCGAAACCGGAGAAAGACAATATCGCGCAGTTCGAGCTGATCCCGTGGATTCTCGGTACATGTGCTTCGCTTGCGGAAGCAAAAGAATCCCTCTCCCGTATCAATCTCATCAGCACACCTTTTAAAAAGAATCTTCCGCTCGCACAGCTTCACTGGATCATCGCAGATGCATCGGGTGCCATCACCGTGGAATCCACGGCGGACGGTCTGCATGTCTACGACAATCCGGTCGGCGTTCTGACAAACAATCCGCCGTTTCCAATGCAGATGTTCTCACTGAACAATTACCTGCATCTGTCACCGAAACAGCCGGCCAACACGTTTTCCAACCAGCTCGATCTTTCTACGTACAGCCGTGGCATGGGCGGTCTTGGACTGCCGGGCGACCTCTCGTCTGCTTCCCGCTTTGCACGCGTGGCGTTTGTAAAGCAGAACTCGATCTCGGGAAACAGTGAAACGGAGAGTGTCAGCCAGTTTTTCCATATTTTAAATTCTGTTGACCAGCAGAGAGGATGCTGCGAGGTGGCGGACGGAAAGTATGAGATCACGCTCTATACTTCCTGCTGCAATGCGACGCAGGGAATTTACTATTATACGACGTATGACAATCATCAGATTTCTGCGGTTGATATGCACCGCGAGAATCTCGATGGCGAAACGCTTCGCTGCTTTGCGCCGGTGACGGGCGAGCAGATCCATATGCAGAATTAGAAAAATCCGGTACAGAAATCTTTGAGGACCCCTCAAAAAAGATTCTGTATCGGATTTTTTCTACATCTCATCACATATTGTAAAACAGACGTCGCACCGGCTTCTTCTTTTAACCTCTTACTTGTTTAGTAGATATTATTTTACTTTCATTTTTTTCTGTCCCTTCCGGCAGTTTTATGATACACTTTTCGTATTGGAAAACCGATTTTTTTGAAAGGATTTTATCATCATGCAATTTTATCTCGCCCCGAT
>CAJMCT010000003.1 GCA_905211955.1 uncultured Eubacteriales bacterium
TGCAGGGCTTCCGCAAATACTTAAAAAGAACGGATATAACGGTTATATAATTTGCCGTCCTAGAACTGAAGGACAGTTTAAGTATCCCGGTCGCTTTTTCAAGTGGACTTCGCCCGACGGAAGTTCGGTTATAGCAACCAATAGCGAATCTTACGGCACCCACTTAGGTAAAGCCGCACAAAAGATTAAAGACGAAGCAAACCGTATCCCAACGGGAATGCTAGGCTCTGAAGCATCGGGCGATAAAAAAGCATGTGGCTGTGAAGACGTAGATTACTCTTTATGGGGTGTCGGAAACCACGGTGGCGGTCCTTCAAGAAAAGACTTAAGAGATATTGCAGGGCTTGAAATCGAAGATACCGAAATTATCCACAGTACCCCTGAAGCATTGTTTAGCGATAATATTCATATCTCGGGCGAAGTTAAAACTTCTCTCGTCACGGTTATGCCGGGGTGCTATTCTTCAATGGCGAAAGTAAAACAAGGTTTTAGGGCTTGTGAAAACCTTCTTTACTCTACCGAAAAAATGATAGCCGTTGCAAAGAATAACGGCATATCTTTCGACCTTTCGGATCTTGAAAACGCACAAAAGAAGATTTTGTTCTCTACCTTCCACGATATACTTCCCGGAACGAGCGTTGAAGAAGGCGAACGAGAAGCGCTTTGCGCACTTTACTATGCCGAAAAGATTTTAAGAGATTATAGAACTAAGGTGTTCTTAAGGCTATCTTCTTCTTGCGAAAAGGCAAAACCCGGCGAATACCCTATTTTTACTTTTAACTTCTCGCAAAACAAAACGGTTGCGCCGATAGAAGCCGAATTTACCTTAGAAAATCAAAACTGGGACGACTCTATAAGATACGTTCCCCACGTTTATAAAGACGGTGTAGAAATTCCTTGCCAAACCATAAAGGAAGCATCTACTCTTAACCTTGACTGGCGAAAAAGGGTTGTTTTTGAAAGTGAGTTAGAACCTACTTCTTTAACCCGTTTTGAAATTAAGGTGACACCCGATCCAAGAAAGCCCATCCCGCTAGCACAAAGTTGTGATATAGATAAAGTTATGGCTAAACCCGTGTTTGAAATTTGCGACGACACGGCAGACCCATGGGGTATGAGCGATAAAGAACTTTTGAGAATGGGTACTAACCCCAAAGATATGCGCCCAATGACTAAGGACGAAACGGCAAGATTTTGCGCGCTTTCAAACGGAATAGATGCCGAACGTATAATTGAAGACGGTGCAATTTTAACTTCTTACGAAGGCTTGTACACCAACGGAAATAGCAACGTGGTTATGCAAGTTAAAGACTATAAAAACCTTCCCTTTAAGGATATAAAGATTATAGCCGAGTTTGCCGAAAAGAATAAAATGCTTAAAGTTAGAATACCACTTCCCGAAGAATTTAAGGACGGCGTTGCGGTAGGCGACGGACCTTTCCTTTTCGAGCAAAAGCCCGATTGCGAAAACACCTTCCAAAAATGGATAGGCGCGCAAAGAAAAGACGGAAAGATTTATGCGGTAATAAACGACGGCGTTTACTCTGGCAGAGTTGAAAACGGGTATATTTATTTAACCCTTCTTCGCGGTGCTGGATATAGTTTCCACCCCATTTGCGATTTGCAATTATATCCTGAAGATAGATATTTGCCGAGAATCGATACGGGAAGATATACATTTAATATAAGACTATTTAGCGGTGACATTTCTGAAGTTTACCAAAAAGCCGAAGAATTTAACCAACCCGTATATGCAGTAAACGTTTTCCCGATTGGAAATGCTAAAAAGACTTTCGATAACGTTAGTTTAGACGGAAAGGTTATCCTTACCAACTTCCACGCAAACGTTAAGGACGAATACGTTGCAAGAATTTATAACCCCACCGACTTAGAACAAGCGTTTACCCTAAACGCGTTTAACGTTAAGGTTAAAGGCACTTGCTCTAAAGGAGAAGTCGTTTCGGTTGTTATTAAAGATGGCAACGCCAAAATTTACCACGACGAAATGCCCGTATAAAATATGATTGATAATAAAAATTGGATTTGGCTTGACGAAAAAGTTCACCCCGATACTTTTAAGACGGCAACTTGGTTTTCTAAAAACCACAAAGATTTGCCGTGTAAGTTCGTAGAGTTTACAAAAACGGTTGAACTTAATAAAAACGCTAAAAAAATAGAGATTGAGATATCCGCCGACGTAAAATACTTTTTGTTTGTAAACGGAAAGTTTTTAGGGCTTGGGCCCATTACCCCCGGCGGAGATTACGACTGCCCCGACCCTATGCCCGAGCACTATTTTAGCACGCACGAAAGCGCGCTTTCTGGCAAAACGGTACAAGTTAGAGTAGTCGTTCAAACCATGCCTATCGTTCAATGCGATATGACGCAAGGAAGAAACGGACTAAACGTTTGTTGCAATATAAGTCTTGAAGATGGAAAATCGGTAAAACTCTTTACCGACAAGACTTGGAAGTGTAGGATTATAAATCAAATTAAAAGTGATACCGAGTTTGATTTTACGCTCCCTTCAAACGAGTTTGAAAACGCCAAAGAGATAGATTCCGTTTGGTCGCTTTACCCTTCCGAGATTGAAAACGTGGCTCTAGACCTTTTAACACCCAAAGGTGCTAAAACAATCGTTGTAAAAAATGGCTGTGAAGTAAAAAAACATTTTGAACTAGACAAGATTTATAGCGGTTATTATACCTTTAAAATAAAAGCACAAGGTCCTTTTACGTTAACCCTTTACGATTACGAAAAAGACGAGTATGCAAAAGAAAAAAAGGTTGAAATAAAGGGCGACAAAGACCTTTTCTTTAAGAGCATTACCCTAACGAGCGCAGGGGCTTTCGATATAGTAGTTAAAAGCCTTTCAGGAAAAGTTATAGTAAAAGATATCAAGTTTGTTTTTGCGCACTACCCTATTCTAGATTTAGGAAGTTTTAAGTGTAGCGATAAAGAGTTAAACAAGGTTTACGCACTTGGTCGCCACGCACTAAAAATTTGTAGACAAAGCATAGAATTAGATAGCCCTAAACATCAAGAAAACTTGCAATGCGCGGGCGATTATCATATCGCAAGCCTTATGAACTATTATTCTGACGGAGACACTAAACTTTCTAGGTTTGATATTATAAGAATTGCAAGATACTTGGTTGCTTCTAAAGGGTATATGTTCCACACGACTTACGGACTTATCTACGTGCAAATGATTTACGAATACTTTATGCACAGTGGGGATAAAGACCTTTTATACTTAGTAAAAGACGCACTCGTTAATCTTTTTTCCGTTCACGAAAAAACGGTTGGAAAAAGCGGGCTTATAGAAGACCCTGAAAACTATATGTTTATTGACTGGCTAGACGTTGACGGATACAGTATGCACCACCCACCCAAAGCGCTTGGGCAAACGGTTCTAAACGCCTTTTACTATAAAGCGCTTACATGCGGAGCAAAAATCTTTGCTTTGATAGGCGATAGCGCACTTGAAAAAGATTGCCTTGATAAAGCAAGTAAGGTGAAAACTTCTTTCGTGGAATTTTACGATGCCGAAAAAGGCTTATATTTTGACGGTAAACTAGATAAGGATACACCTACTACTTGGAAGCCCGAAAACGCAACCAAAAAATATTATTCTTGGCACTCTAACGTGCTTGCAGTTTTATATGGACTTGCTAACGGCAACGAAGTAGGGATTATGGAAAAGGTGCTAAAAGACGATACTCTAATTAAACCGCAACCCTATTTTATGCACTTTGTTTTAGAAGCCATTGATAGTTCGGGGCTTTTTGAAAAGTACGGACTTAAAGAACTTTCTAAGTGGAAATATATGACCGAGTTTAACAAAGGCTTAGTAGAAGGCTGGGTAAACTGCAAAGACTACGGCTACGATTACAGTCACGTTTGGGCAGGCACGCCTACCTATCAGTTGCCTAGTAAAATCTCGGGGCTAAAAATCTTAAAGGCAGGGTTTGAAGAAATTACCCTATCCCCTAAACTTTGCGGACTTAAAAAAGCAAAGATCGATATTCCATCGCCAAAAGGGGTTATAAAGATACGCTTAAAAGAAGGCAAAAAGCCAAAAATCAAAGTTCCCAACGGAATAAAATACAAAATTATATAAAAAGAAAAATCACCGAAAATCTCGGTGATTTTTTGTTTTATCTTAGAGTTTATTCCCTATTAAATTTTCCGTTTAGTTATTTTATTGCTTGAATGCGGTAATCTTTCTTTTGTCCGTGCCCACCAAAAATTTGCCAGTCGCCAACACCCAATCTTTGCAAGAGTGCCGTGCGCTCTTTAGAGCAAAGTTTTGCATCGGTATCCACAGACGTCATTAATATAGGCGCGTACTTGTTATATTCCGCTTGTTTTTCCGTTAAACCCGAAAGGTTTATAAACACCTCTCCCGTAAAAGCAATGCGGTGTTCAAAATCAATTAAAATAATTTCGCCCAAAAGATGTCCGCCCTTGCCTTCAAAAACGTCGAATTCAAGTTCGCCAACACTAAGTGTGCCGACCTGTTCTAAACTTGATTTTAAACTTGATTTTTGCCATAAAGGGCATATCTTACTATGGTCTACCGCTTTATATTCGGTTAAAATCTTACAAATATTGACGTAGGGTTTGTGAAGCGGATTTTGTTCTCTAAACCCAGGCTCGCTGTTATATTCTTTTTTTAAGCACTCTGCCGTTCTTTGTCCGCAAAGCACTTGGTCGAACAAGTTTAGCAGTCCACAGTGGTCAACGTCCGCATGTGTGACAAGGACACGTTCTTCCCTTTTCCCAAAATCTAAAACCAAGTCGTTTATAATTTTGAGCATTTCACTTTTATAACAAGCGTATCCCGAATCAACGAATAACCTTTCACCATCACTCTCTATTATTGCAGTATTGCTTCCGCAGTCGGGCTCTATCAGAGTGATTTTGGTTTTATCGGTAATATTATGAACGGTAATTCTAGGCTTAAAATTTTCGCCCTTGCTATTTGCAAGAAGTTCGGCAAACCTACTTATACTGTCAAAAGTTTTATAAGGCGACAGTCCACGTTCGTCAAGTGTTTGCATTGCAAGGTTTACGTTTACTAAAAGTTCTTCCTTGTTTTGTTGCGAAAGTTTTAAAACGTCAACTAATCCGCTTACGTACGAATTGTAAAAAAGACTGTTATCAAACACTTTGTCAGCGGTATTATAATTAATGATTTTCACCTCGCAAAGTTCGTTTGCCTTTGTTAAAAACTCGGTTAAATCTAAGTGTCCTTTTACGTTAAGTCCCATTTTGAAAAACTGATAACCACTGCCGTTTTCTTGAGAACTTATATATGAAATATTAAAGTTAAATTTACTTATGAGTTCTAAAACTTTAGTGACGGCACCCGGCTTATCTTCTAAACAAAATTCTAGCAGTACTATCCTAGAATTTTCCGTTTCGCTAGATAGATATCCTATTTCTTTAAGCCTTTCGTCCGCTTGTTTTAAACTTTCAGCACTACCTTCAACGTCAATAAACAACGTATGCGAATCGACTGCCTTATTGTAGCTGACGCGCGTTATATTTACACCGAGTTCGGAAAAACATTTGCTTGCCTTATAGAACGCACCAATATGGTTTGGCATGTTCGTGACGTAAGTTTTTCTCATATCGATATCTTAGAGTTTATTTCTTTGAATTTTACCGCTTATGGTTTTAGGAAGTTCGTCACGGAAAACAACAACTCTCGGATATTTATAAGGTGCAGTATGGTCTTTTACGTATTTTTGAATTTCTTTCTTTAATTCTTCAGAAGGCTCGGTTCCCTTAGTTAAGACTATACTTGCCTTAACTACTTGGCCACGAACTTCGTCGGGAACTGCGGATACACCGCATTCTAATACGTAAGGTAATTCCATTATTACGCTTTCGATTTCAAACGGTCCGATACGATAGCCCGAAGACTTGATGACGTCGTCTACACGGCCAACGTACCAAAAGTACCCGTCTTCATCTCGCCAAGCGGTATCGCCCGTGTGATACAAGCCGTCGTGCCAAGCGTCTTTAGTTTTAACTTCGTCAAGGTAGTATTCCTTAAATAGTCCGCAAGGAACTTTTCCTTCAGTATGGATAACGATTTCACCAACTTCGCCCGTTGCAACGGGGTTGCCGTCGGGATCAACGATGTCAACGTCGTATTGTGGGTTTGCCTTACCCATAGCACCGATTTTAGGCGTAGTGCCGTAAAGGTTTGCTATAGCAAGGGTGGTTTCAGTTTGACCAAAGCCTTCCATTATTTCTAAGCCTGTTGCAGCCTTAAATTGATTATATACTTCGGGATTAAGTGCTTCGCCTGCCGTAGTCATGTGGTGGATAGACGATAAGTCGAACTTAGATAAGTCGCCACGGATAAGCATACGGAGCATTGTGGGCGGTGCGCAGAAAGTAGTGATGTTGTAGTTAGCAAACATAGGAAGTATATCGTTTTCGTCAAACTTATCGAAGTCGTATACGAATACCGCGCCTTCGCAAAGCCATTGTCCGTAAAGTTTGCCCCATAAAGATTTACCCCAACCGGTATCGGATATGGTTAAGTGCAAACCGTCTCTTTCGCAACAGTGCCAATATTTAGCGGTGACGAAATGTCCTAACGCATAAGTGTGCTTATGTGCCGCCATTTTGGGGTTGCCCGTCGTTCCAGAAGTAAAGAACATAAGTGCCATCTCCTCACCACTAGAAGCGTTTTCGGGACGATCAAACTTGCCCGAGAAAAGCGGATATTCTTTATCGAAATCGTGCCAACCTTCTTTTGCGCCACCAACCATAACGAGTTTTTCTACTTGGGGGCATTTTTTAGCGGCGCTTTGAGCAAATTCGTAAGTATCGCCGTCGCTAGTACAAACGATTGCCTTTACGCCTGCCGAATTATATCTATATTCAAAGTCGTGTTCTTTTAGTTGGTTGGTTGCAGGAATTGCAACGGCACCGATTTTATGAAGCGCAACCATACAGAACCAGAATTGGTAATGACGCTTTAATACTAGCATAACCTTATCACCGCGCTTAATTCCAAGCGAAGTAAAGTAGTTCGCAACCCTATTTGATTCGCGCTTGATGTCCTTAAAGGTAAACCTTCTCTCAGTCTTGTGTTTATCAAGGTGAAGCATTGCGAGTTTTTCGGGATATTTTTCAGCAATGCCGTCTACTATATCAAAACCGAAGTTAAAGGTATCGGTATTCTTAAACTTGATGCTTTCCAAACTTCCGTTTTCGTTTTCAGTGACGTCTACAAACTTTTCGCAAACGAGTTTTTGCGATTTTTTAGCCGCCATAACGCTCTTTCTTAAAACGGGTTCTTCGGTATCGTCACCAGACATAACCACCGCGCAGAAAACACAGTCTTTTCCGCCGATTGCAATCATGCCGTGGGGGGTTGAAGAATTATAATAGATACTATCACCTTCGCTTAAAACTTCGGTGTGGTCGCCTACTTGAACCTTTAATTGTCCACTTAAAACAAGGTCGAATTCTTGCCCTGAGTGGGTGGTAAGTTGGATAGGCTTATTTTGTTGGGTTGCCGAGTATTCGTATTTAACCCAATACGGCTCGGCAAGTTTATCTTTAAATTTTGGAGCAAGGTTGGCAATGTCTATGCCGTCTTCTTTAGCGGTGTATTGTCCTTGTCCTTTTCTGGTCACGGTATAGCTTGAAAGACGAGCCGAACTTCCTTGCAAAAGGTCGGTCATATCAACTTTGAACGCCAACGCGCACTTGTGAATAAACGAGAAAGGAATGTCCGCTTTGCCTCCTTCATACGTCAAATAGAGTTCTTCACTTACGTCAGTCTTCTCTGCCATTTCTTTTGTAGAAAAGCCCATAATCTCTCTAAGCTCCCTAATTCTTGTAGCGATCTCCGACAACTGGTTTAAAGTGCTTTTTGTGTTCATTGTTCTTACCTCCTTTTTTTGATAATAAAATAAAAAATTCGCCTCAATTCTTTGAGACGAACTTACGTACGCGGTACCACTCAAATTGCAGAAAACTGCCACTCAGAGTCAATCAACTCTTATGCCTTTACGCAGCAATCACGGAAAGTGCCTACTTGGTGTTAACCTTTGGGACTTTCGGCTCGGAAGTGATGGGATTTCTACTTGGTTTTGTCGGGATTGCA
This sequence comes from uncultured Eubacteriales bacterium, assembly GCA_905211955.1. GTDB lineage: Bacteria > Bacillota > Clostridia > Christensenellales > Borkfalkiaceae > UBA1259. Next base: position 8,141 of record CAJMCT010000003.1, read on the forward strand.
CCGCCCCCGACTCTCTGTAAAAACGGCTTAGTAGCATCCGTCTTCGTCATAGCCTTTATATTATATTTGCTTGAATTTTAACACTTGAAAAACTCAATGTCAACCATTTTTTAATAAAATTTGAATTTTTTGCGGTTTTTAACTTAAAACCGCCCTTTTAATCTATGTTTAACAATCTTTTAATGTTTTTACTAAATATCATTTCCCTTTCTTTGTCGGAAAGTGGGATTTTATTAAACCTTTCAAGTTCTCTTACCGCGTCCCACATAGGAAAGTCGGTCGCAAAGAAAAACCTATCCGAACCGAACGTATCGATTAACTCTTTTGCTTTTTCGCTAGTTATAAATGGAAGCGAAGAACAAGTATCAAAATAAATATTATTTAAGCCTTTATAAACGTCCACTTCTTCCCAACACCTATAACCGCCAAAATGCGCGGCAATAAAGTTTACGTCTTTATACTTTTTAGCCATGTTTGCTAAGCGATAAGGTTTAGAGTAATCAAAACGGTTGTCCCCCATATGAAGAAGAATAGGAAGTTTTCCGCTTGCCGTCTTATAAAACTTTTCTACGTTTTGGTCATCAATGTTAAACTTTTGAAAATCGGGGTGAAGTTTTATGCCCTTAAATCCGTTTTCTATCGCCCAAGCAACTTCATGGTTTACTTCTTCTTCGGTTAGGTCTTGATGAAGTGTCATAAACCCTATAAACTCAGGGTGCGCATCCATTTCCCTTTTAATAAATTCATTGATAGAACGAACTTGGTGGGCGGTAGTTGCAACCGAGTGCACCACGTATCTTTTTATGCCCGCCCTACTTCCGTCTTCTATAAGACGGTCTGCCGTGCCTGCCGGCATTTCCATTTTTATGTCGTAAAACACGCCTATGCTATCGGTGGCTTTTTGCGCTATCTTTTCGGGGTATATATGAGCGTGTGCGTCAATGATTTCCATATTGAAGTCCCTTTTATTTTTCTTAAAACAAAACCCGCCCCAAAACTTTAATTTGAGACGGGTATTTTTTCTATACTCGCCGTGCTAAACGAAGTGGAATTCGCCACAGCGTTGTTAAATTATATTCTTATGCTTTTTATTTGTCAACGAATTTTTTACTGTCTTTTGAATTTTCCCGTTGCAAGTTCCATAATAAATCTTGCAGCCTGTGTTATAGCAAACGGAATAAATGCAAGCCCTAAAACCCAAAGAATATTAACGTAAGTAATAGAACTATCAATATCCATAAATCCGTGAAGTGGCGAAATTAAAAGCACCATTGCTAGAAGCAATGCACCGATAAAGAACGCGCCTAAAGAGAAAAGATTAGACCTTATTTTTAGTTTAAATAAAGAATATTTTCCCCTACTATCAAAGCCTTCAAAAAGCCTTGCAAGACAAAGGGTTGCAAAAGCCATTGTGCTTGCCATCAACGGCGAAACCTTGTTTCCAAGCATAAACGCAACCATAACGCAAGCGGAAATCATAATGCTATGCACTAAGATATAAACTGCTGTTTCCTTGTTTAAGATAGACTCTTTAGAATCTCTCGGTTTTTCCCTCATAACGTCTTTGGTTGCAGGCTCCATACACAGTGCTAACGCGGGAAGCGAGTCGGTTAAAAGGTTTATAAATAGTAAGTGTACGGGTGTAAACGGCAAGGGAAGGTTGAAAATAGTCGTGATTAAAACGACGAGTATTGCCGCCGCGTTTCCTGCAAGTAAGAACTTAATGGCGTTTTTAATGTTGCTATAAATTGCCCTACCGTTAGAAACCGACTTTACTATGGTTGCAAAGTTATCGTCCGCCAAAATCATAGAAGCCGCGTCTTTGCTAACTTCAGTGCCCGTAATGCCCATTGCCACACCAACGTCGGCTTTTTTAAGGGCTGGGGCATCGTTGACACCGTCACCCGTCATAGCAACGACTTTGCCCCTCTTTTGCCAAAGTTCGACTATCCTTATCTTGTGAACGGGGCTAACGCGCGCGTAAACCGAAACCTTTTCTAGTATTTCTTCGAGTTTTTCGTCAGACATACCGTCTAATTCTAAACCGTCAAGACAAACGTCACCGTCCTTAAAAATGCCTATCTCTTTGGCGATAGCAGTTGCCGTAAGTTTGTGGTCGCCCGTAATCATAATCGGCTTAATGCCTGCGGATAAACACTCTTTAATAGCGTCTTTACTTTCTTCTCTCGGCGGATCGGTCATAGCCGAAAGCCCTATAAAAGTAAACGACGTTTCGTCATCGGTGGTTATTTTTTTATCGCTATCTAATATTTTTTTAGCAAATGCCAAAACCCTCATACCCTTTTGCGAATACTCGTGGTTTGCGTTTAGAATTTTTTGCTTGTATTCTTCGGTTAAAGGAAGTGTTCCGTTTTCCGTTTCGATAAAGTTTGTTCTCGGCAAAATAACGTCTAACGCGCCTTTTGTTAGCATTGTTCTGTCTTTGCCGAAAATATGAACGGTAGACATAAGTTTTCTATCGCTATCGAAAGGTATTTCGTCTAAACGAGCGAACTCTTGTCTTATTTTTGCAAAGTCCTTAGAATACCCTAAGAGTGCCGTTTCGGTCGGGTCGCCAAGTAGGTTTCCGTCGGTAATTTCGGCATCGTTGCAAAGCGCCATTGCCTTTACTAAATCTTGCTCAGCAAAAGCAGAAAACACGGTAATATCTCTAACCGTCATTTTGTTTTGCGTAAGCGTACCCGTCTTGTCCGAACAAATAATCGAAACGCAGCCAAGCCCCTCAACTGCTTTAAGGTCTTTTATTATGGCTTTTTGCTTGCTCATTTTTTGCGTGCCAATCGCAAGCGATATAGTGATTATCGAACTTAGTGCTTCGGGAATAGCCGCAACGGCAAGCGCGATAGCAAACATAAGCGCGTCGCCTATCTCTTGTCCGTTTACGAACTTGGTTAGCATAAACACTAAAACGCAAATACCAATGATTGCAAACGATAAGACTTTACTAAACTTATCGAGTGCGTTTTGCAAAGGCGTTTTCTTCCTCTTAGCATTTTGAATTAAAGAAGCCACTTTTCCGAGTTCGGTTTGCATACCAACTTCGGTGACGACTGCCGTTCCGCGCCCGTTAGAAACGTTAGAGCCCGAATAAATCATATTTACCCTATCGCCTAAAGGTAGTTCTTCTTTTTCTAAGGTGTCGGCACTCTTTAACACGTTAAGCGATTCGCCGGTAAGCGCGCTTTCGTTTACTTGAAGAAGTGCACAGTCTAAAAGTCTACCGTCCGCCGCCGCAACGTTGCCCGCTTCAATTAAGAGTATGTCGCCAACGACCACTTCTGAAGCAGGGATTTCTACTTGCACTCCGTTTCGCTTGACCCTTGCTTTCGGGGCACTCATTGCTTTAAGACTCATAAGCGATTTTTGCGCTTTTACGTGTTGAGCCGTGCCAAGTATAGCGTTCATAACGATAACGGCAAGGATAACGATAGTGCTTTCTAAATTGCCGGTAAAAGCCGAGATAATAGATGCCGCGATTAAAATTAAAACTAAAAGGTCGGCAAACTGTTCGATAAAGACTCTAAAAATACTCTTTGGCTTCTCTTCTTCGATTAGGTTTTTGCCAAACGTTTCTCTATTTTTAATTACTTGTTCGTCGCTAAGCCCAGAGTTTAAATCGGTATTAAACCTTTTCAAAACTGCCGAAGCGTCTTGATTGAAATAGTTCATAAAAGTTCCTCTATAATTATAATGTATGAAAAAAGTTTATTTAATTAAAAAAAGACTCCTATTGCAAAAAAAATCTGCAATAAAAGTCTTGCTCTAGCGAAAACACGCATATTTTAGCCGACGGAAAATTCCGTGTGATGACGACGAAAAGACTGCAAAATGCAGTGAGCTACTCCCTTCTATCTATTATAAAATATCATTTTCGCACAAAAAAGTCAAGTATATACGCCAATGTTTAAAATCACCTTAAATACAATGCTCTATCGTAATAACGGGAATATACGTTTTATCAACTTCTAAAAGTACCGCCTTAACAAAATCGGTTATTTCTTCTTTAGAAGTTAAAACCCCAAAAGGAACGGCAACGTCAAACAAAACGTTGGTGTGCCTTTCTCCAAACACCATTCTAAAATCGTGAATAGATAGTTCGGAGTTTAAGTCTTTGATTTTACAACAAAGTGTCTCTTTAACCGAGTTAACTATTGGGTTATCCGTTTCGATAGGGTCTAAGTGTCCAGTTAAAATTATATTAGTGTTTTCAGCAAAATCGCGTTCTATATCGTCGATTAGTTCGTGCGATTTTAGAACGTCTACTTTAGCATCAACTTCGACGTGCACGCTTGCAAAAAACTTGTTCGGCCCGTAAGAATAAACGGCTAAATCGTGAACGTCTAAAACTCCGTCGTAAGCCAAGATTTTGGATTTTATGTCTTCTAAAAACTCTTTGTCGGGCGCTTGCCCAATAAGTTTAGAGAACACGTCCTTAAATATTCCCACCACCGACCAAGCGATAAATAATCCTACTAATATTCCCGCATAACCGTCAACGTTAACACCTGTTGTTTTTGTTATAATTAGTGATACCCCAACCACAAACGTTGAAATACAATCGGATAAACAATCTACTGCACTAGCACGAAGAATATCAGAGTCAATCTTTTTTGCGGTGATTTTATAGTAAAAATATAAGCCTAACTTAACCAAAACGGAAAATGCAAGCGCAAAAACTATCCAGTACGAAAAAACCGCTTCGGTCGGCTCGATAATTTTGCCAATACTCTCGGTTATGGTAGTAAATGCCACCATAAGCACTAAAAACGCAACTGCCAAAGCGCAAACGTACTCGGTGCGCTCATGCCCGTAAGGGTGCTCTTTATCCGCTGGGCGAGAAGATAACTTAAACGACACTATAGATATTGCACTGTTTCCACAGTCCATAAGATTGTTTAGCCCGTCCGCAAGCACGGATATTACGCCAAATATCGCCCCTACTGAAATTTTTACCCCTGCAAGCAACACGTTTGCAAGTATACCTATAAGACTCGTTATCGTGCCTTTTTTATTGCGCTTTTCCGCGTCCTTTTTTTGCATTTTATTACTCCTATAAATAATTACGTACTTTTATTTCTTTTTCAAATCGTCCGTTATGTCTACAAATAGCCAAATAAAAAACAGCACGAAAAATAAATATCCTATGCACTCTAAAAACATAAGTATTCCGCGACCAAGAGATTTCCATACGTGACGCACTTTTTTGCGATTAGAGTTTTTAACACCGTTTTGCTCTTTAAATAAACTGATTGCTTTTTCCGAAACGAACGCATTGCCACATATAGGGCAAATATTCGCATCTTTGCTATCGTCAATCAAAATTACTTCACCACAGTCAGTACACTTAGCATTAACCATCGCTTTTTCTCCTTCCGCGATTTTTTCGTTTGTTTTCATTCCCAAATATATTATACTCCAAGCCCTTACCAAAATCAACACAAAAACACCAACCGTTTGGTTGATGTTTTCTTTTTGGTTGTACTTCCGCTAACTTAATTGAATTTTTTGTTATAAATGGTCAGTCGGCGGAATTTTAGGTTTTTAATAGGGAAACTAAAAATTTAAGTATGATGTTAATAATCGTCTTCTTCATCGTCACTTTCGTCAAGTTGATCTTTCATTTTTCTTAAGATTTCTTGCTTGCGCCTTTCTAATTCTAATCTTGCCTTTTCCATTCTTTGTTTAAAATCATCTTGCTCTTTCTTCATAAAGTCGCTTGCCTTAACAAAGTTTGGTTTATTTTCAGGGATTTCTTTTTGAATGGGCTTTTCGTCTATAATTTTAGGTGCCTTTATCGAAAGTGGATCAAACGTTCCGTATTTTTTATACTCTGGCGTGTTATAGTAAAAATTCATTTTTATAAATACAGGCAAGTTATACAATGTTTTTATATAACAATCGCCCGGCTTCATCTTAAACATTAACTGATCGAAAGAAACGCGTGGCTTTGATTTCATCACAATTCTTCCATAGTGCAACTGCTCGGAATCCGGCTGTTCCACCGTGCCGAAATTATCCATATGCTCTCTAACTGTTTCAGGACTGTTTGACCCAAGAAAATAATTGACGTTTGTATTTTCGATAATCGTTTGATAATCGTCTTTATATGCCCTTTTTAACTGGCTTGTTGACTGGATGCAAAGATTCAAATATAATCCCGCACTACGCCCCGTAGCAAGTAGGTTTGTGTACGTTCTAGACGGCGTTAGAGAATCAAACTCGTCTATAAAAAACAAGGTTTTAATTTTGAGCGTTCCACTACTTCCCGAAAACGCTTGTTCGTTAAGATAATTTAAAAAGTTTTTTATTAGGTCGTTTACCCAAGTTTTAACAACGTCGTCATTCATATCGTATATCACGAATAAAACTTTGGGGCGCTCTTGATAAGAAGAAAAATTTAAGGTATTGTACTTTGAGACTTGAACAACCTTATTGTTCAAAAAATTGTTTAGAGCAGTCGATGCAACTGAAAGATAACTAGACCTTGTCCCAGCACTAGTTGCACCAAGTGCCGTTTGCGCTTTTTTTCTTGCGTATTTATCTTTTCTTTCCGAGAAAAAGTTTTTATCACCAAATGCCCCACCATCTGTCGTCCATGAAAACTCGTTAAAAACTTCTTCTACTTTCTTAAAATTTACTTCTTGTGGAGTAAGCTTTTTTCTTATACCCCTTTCGTTATATATAGGCGAAGATTTTAAGTATTCAAGCGAACAATCTTGAATTAAACCGATAATAATCGCTTCAATCAAACCATTTGCCCCAATAGACCACGAGGGATCGTCCGTCACTATTGGAAATGAGCTAGCAATCAATTTTTGAAGGTCGGAAAATAGGACGTTTTGTTCTTCAATGCGTTTTTCTTTGGGTAAATCAAAACTTTTAACGTATCTCTCGGCATAAACGTATAAAGGGTTATAATATACGCCCGTACAAGACGGGTTGCTAAAGTTTAAGATTTCGACGTTCTCTTTTCCGTATACACTTTCCAAATAGTTATAAGCAAAGCGGGCTTCTTCACCCTTTGGGCCCACAACAACGGCACTTTCTTTACCGCTAAGATTGAGCAAGGAAGGAATTATGTATGTTTGCGTTTTGCCAAGCCCCGTTGAAGCACAAACCAAAGAGTGATAATATTTATTGGCTTTATAACAAATAAGATTTCTGTTTTCGTCACGAGTACTACCCAAAAAATTGCCTGCATCAATTTTGGTTTGGTCGCCGTATTTATAACGTACCGCTTGTCCGCTTTCAACTAATTCCTCTATATTGCCAATCCTAGTAGAGTTTGCGTTGTCAAACGCTTCTATACATTTATCTACTATTGCTTTTGGAACGAAAGTATTCTCTAGCATATTTATTTCTCCTTGTTTAATTTAAATCTTGAAAGTTCTTTTTTTCTTAATAAAAAAGTAGGATGTTCGGCTAAAAGTGAAAAATACTGGTCGTAGTTTTTTTCGTCTAAAGATAATAACAATATTAAGCAGTCTACGTTTTTATCTTGAATAGCAAACTTTTTAAGGCTTGCTAGCGTTTTGTTTGAAACACCTTCTAAACATTCAAAAATCGCATGTGCAAAGCAAAGCACAGGGTTTTCAGCCTTTTTTATCGAAACTTGCGCCAAAGCATCGTCCGAAGAAGAAGGTGAAATAAAGTTTTCTAAAAACGTAAGCGCTCTCTTTTTAATTTGATAGACTTCTTCGGGAGCACTGCAAACCGCTGAATCGGGAAATTCGTTATCCCATTGGATAAGAAGATCTACTAAATAACTGCTTTTAGCACATTTTAACGCAACGTCTTGAAAGGCCTTTTCTACACTTGCCGTTTCGCCCTTATTTAGACGAAAAACGTCGGCAAGCGCGCTTATTAATTCGGTTTCTGAATATAATGAATTGCTGTTTTTATTTATTGATTGAGTCAAAAACATATAATAGTACGCTTTCTGGCTAAATATTTTCATTTGAAAACACCTCCTTGAAATTTTCTTTAGTTATAACTGAATCGATAAGTCCATATTCTATTGCTTCTTCGGGTGTTAGATAATTATCCCTATCCGTTGCTCTCTGGATCTTTTTTAATGGCAACCCTGTATTTGAAGCAAGTATGTTGTTTAATCGCTGTTTTGTCTTGATAATATGGTCTGCTTGAATTTTAATATCGCTTGCCTGACCTTGCGCACCGCCTAGCGGTTGATGAATCATAATTTCACTATTTGAAAGAGCATATCTTTTGCCTTTTGTACCGCTACTTAGTAAAAATGCGCCCATAGATGCGGCAAGGCCAACACACACCGTGTATACGGTAAGCGGTAAAATCTTTAACGTGTCGTAAATCGACATGCCAGCGCTAACCACACCGCCAGGGCTATTGATAAGAAGCACTACCTTTCTTTTTGGTATAGGGGTAAATTCTTGCTCATATTGAAAATGAATCTTGTATAGCGCCTTAATGACTTGAGAGACTGTCTCGTCAGTTATAACCGAGAATATGGGGATAATCTTTTTATTCGTCCAAAAAAACACGTCTTCCTGTAATAAGTTTTCGTTCATAATCTTTCTCCTTTATTAATTTTTAATCAAAGTCTTCGCTAACTAAGTCGTAATATGCACAAAACACCTTGATTGCCGTTTCTTCGTTATCTTCCACCCTTAAGTAAGACTCGCCAAACTCGTTATCTTCAACCTTAAAGACAACCGCTTCGTCATCCTTTATTCCGGGCACTTTCGTAATTGGCTTTAATATACAATAAAGTTCTTCGCCCATAGGAATTACCGCAATTTGTTCAAACTCTATCCTTTCACCACCGTCGTTATAAAGATAAATTGGGGCGGTGTTATCGTCGTCTAATAAGATTTCCCTAATGTCTACTTTCATAATATCTTCTTTCTTTTTCATAATTTCTCTCCTTTTATTTCTTTATAGTTTCTTGATGGTTTTCTATAACCATGTCAATGTATTCTAAAAATTGTTCTGAAAATAAGCGCGCGTCTTGTTCGGCTAGTTGATTATAGTAACCTTGGTAGTCTACGTCAGGTGTTATGTAGTTCTTATAAGACTCGGTTAAGGGAGAAATTATGCCGTTTTGAAGCATTTCTTCTTGTGCATCATGCCGTGCCTCATGAAAGATAGTTGAAACGCAAATACGACCATGTTTTTTTGGTGACTTTCCAATGGTGTATAAATTTATTTCAATTTTGTCTTTTCCGCCATAATGCATCCCCCACCACGTGACGTCGTCACGATAAACAACGTATACCTGATCTATAGTTTCAAGGCCTAAATAGATCGAAACAATCTCATACGCTTCATTCAATAAGTTTTCAAGTTCAGTATGCGTTAAACTCTTGTAAGATTTTTCGTCTAATAGTTTTGAAAAAACTTCAACCTCGTTAAGTTCTTTCTTTGCTTCGATTTCGGTCTCGGCAGTTGCGGAAACCGTATAGTCTCCGCAACTTGTATCAGCCACTAAAAATCTAATGCCTAATATCGCAAAACCTAGCACAACGCCAACGACAAGCACTATTATCAATGGTAAAATCCACGTGTTGAAAAAGTTTTTCATCTTAGTTTCTCCTTTTATATTTCAAAGTTTATAATTTGACGAGCATTCATTGTCCAAGTGCATAGTCCCCAAGGAACCCAATAGGATAATTTATTGTTAAAAGCAATTTCATAACAAACGTTGATTTCTACTCTTTCAATCTTATTTCCTTCCTTGTAAGTGGTTTCACATAAAGTAAACGTTTCACCTTGATAAGAAGAATTAAAAACGTTAGTCTTTGAATATTCTCTCGTTTCCCCATCTTCGTAATATAAAGTGGCGACCAACGTCCCATATCCCACTTTTTCGTTAACTCTCGTTCCCACAATTCGCCCTGAATAAGTATCGTTGCTAAGCCATGCCTTGTTTAGCGCGGGCTTTATATCGTGCGTGTTGCCAAGCGGTAGATTGCTTACGTCCTGTTTTAACGTATACTTAACTTTTAGCTTAGTATTTTCGCCAGCCTTAGATATAGAAACGTTTCCGTCCCCTAGTTCCCAACCGGAAATTAAAAGGTTATTTTCTCTCGTTCCACCGCGCGCTAAATCGTAGCCGGAATTGTCTTCTGAACTGTACGTTTTAGAAAAACCGCTAATCTCGTATTCAACGACGTACAACTCTAAATTAGAAGTAATGCGACCACTATAGATTGGCTTACCCGAAGGGTTGATAGAAACTTTTTTTATCTTTCTTCCAACCACCTCAATAGGAGCAAAATATGAATTTGGCTCAAACTCTACAGTTTCAATAATGCCATCGGGGAAAATAAAGTTTACTGTATTTTTAATCACTTCATACTTTGCGGTCAAAGTTATTGAAGCTTCCTTATCCTTGGAAACACCAAACGCTTCGTTTACAATTGCTCGACCGTTAACGTTGCCGTTTTTTGTGGTTATTTGGTAATCATTGCCGAAATAATAACCTATAAACTCGTATCCTTTTCTTACTGGCACGGGCAAAGAGAGTTCGTCACCGTAAGAAGCAAGAACGATATTAGAATCGTCGATTTCCCCGCCGTCTAACTCTAGGTGAATTAAAACTTTCTTGTCTTCGCCGTTTGAGTCTTCAAACTGATAAGTAATGGTTTGTTTTGCAGTTTCGTTTCCACCACTACAAGCCGTAAAACTAATCGCCGATATGCTCACAATAAGCACCAAAAGTAAGCTAAAAAATTTTTTCATTTTCGTTTCTCCTTTTCGTTTTTTTAGCGCCCTGCGCTGTTCTTGCCTTGAGTTTACTACGAAAAAAACTGTTTGAAAAGTGATTTTTTTAAGCTTTTTAGCACAGTATTTTTCATCAACAAACACCATTTTGTTCAACCTTTTTTTCATTGATTAACCAAAGAAATTTTGGTTGGTTTTTTGTTTTTCGATATTGACACGATGGTCGCTATGGTGTATTATTTATAGGCGTCAAAGATTTAGCACGGAAATTCATCCTATTGCTTTGATTTTATGATTTTTTACAAAAAGAAAAAAGGAGGTTTTGAAATGGGCTTAACCGACAAAGAACGTCAATTGCTCGAGGAAAATTATATTTCAGGCAATTTTTGTGTTTCATTAAACCATCAGCTTATGGACAAACTCCGAAAAGATGATCCAAAAAACTCTAATGAAACGCGGGACACAAGTTCTCTTGATAAATTTAAAACTGAATATATAAATCTCAAAAAAACCGCTTGCCTTTTATCAAGATTAAATTGCAAGAAAAATGGTAAAATCGGTAGTTTTACGTGCCCAATCAACTACGATTGTGAAAATTGTAAGGGCGACAAGATTATAATAAACACTAAAAGATTATCTGAAGCTCTTGACATAGATTATGAAACCTTTAGACAACGCATAGTTAGAAAAGCTGAAAACGATTACGTTCATTTGCCTTCCGTTGCTTGTTTGTCTGTTTTATCTGGGCTTTCAGTTCTAAAACTTTTGTCTTTGCCCGAGCCTTACTTGTTTGATAAAACAGGAAAAATCATTAACGTTGACAAAAAATACAACATTACGGGTTTGTCAAAAGCTATTATTGAAATTACGAATAACGGCAACCCAACAAATGCTCGTAATTTTATGCATGGTCTTAACTATAATTTACGAGAAGTAGAAATCAACTACGATACAGCGGAAGAATTATTTAATTTGTTTGTTTTTTAATGGGAGGATTAATATGAAAAATTCAATTCGTTGCTTTTGGGAAGACGACGGAACAAGTTGCGGAGACTCCACGTCTTGGGACGACGACACTTCTTACGGCGATTAATTTATATAAAGAAAGAGCCCCCACTCAACCGAGTGTGGGCTCTTTTTCTGTAAACAAACGTGTTGTCTTTATTATACTTATAGCAAAAGGAAAAGACAGGTGCTTGACCTGTCTTTTCCTTTGGTGCCCCAATTTGAGCGTAAAACGAACAGTTTAAATATATACGTGTATTTGTCATTCAATAGATTCTTCACGTTGGTTATCCGACGAAAACCTTGCATATATAACCGCTTTCATTTGTTTTCTCCTTTGTTTATCCTTTCTCTCTAATTTTCCAACACCTAAAGAAATCATAGTTCCCATAATGAGTACCTCTCAGAATAGTGTATATTTTACCATATTTTTCTAATAATATCAATTTCATTTATATATAAACGAAAAATAGACGCTCTCAAACCATGAAAGTGCCTATTTTGATGATTGTATTTAATTTTTTAGTCAAAAACTAAGTCAAGCGTTATACTTTTATTTAAAATATTTTTTTGCTTCAGTTTGAATATTTTTTTCTACGTATTTTCCATTTTGAAAATATGCAATTGTAAAATTTTTAGTAAAAGCAGTTTCTTCTCCGCAGTTAGAGCAAACGCATTGAAACTCAACATCTGCTTTTTTATTGTTATTAGATACAGTTACGTTTAAAACTTCCCAAGCAACGTCTTCTTCATAATCATACTTCTCTCCGCAATACGGACAATACGAACGTTTAACTCTTTTCCTATCAGCAACCACAGCAATAGAAAGTAAACAACTCAACAAAAATATCAACATAAATATCATTGCAAATATTCCCATTTCATCTCCGTCAATTTTATCAATCACAATGCTTAAAATTCCTGAAATAATAGCAACGATTAAGAATACTAAACTAAATTTTTTATTATTTGCCAATGCCTTTTCTCTTGGGTTTTTCTCTAAATTTGAAACTTTTTTAGTGTTTGGAGTATGCGATTGTTTTTCAACGCCCTCTCCTCTTCGTTCTGCTTTTTCCTGATAAGAAACGCTTTGTTGTTCTTTTGATTGTGTTTGCACATAATTATTGTTGTCTTTAAATAAAACAACTAAAAGAATTGGAAGCCCTACAACCGGCATACATATTGCAAGCACTACTAACAATATAATTTTTGTCTTCTTGTTCATTTATTTTCTCCATATGTTTTAGAATCTTTGTTCTGCATATAATACATTATATGGAACATTTTGTTCCGTGTCAAGCAAAATAGAACAATTTGTTCTAAAATTAGGTTATGAAAATTAAGTTTGGCGAACAATTAAAAGCGTTAAGGGTTGAGAATAGTTTTTCAAGAACGACACTTGCTGAGAAATTGAATGTGTCCGTGCGTCTTATATCTTATTGGGAAAATGGCGAGCGTGAATGTGATTTTAGTATGCTCGTTAAGATCGCCGATATTTTTTCGGTGAGCATTGATTTTTTGCTTGGTAGAAAAGAATATTAAATGGCTAGTTGTAAAATAAAAGCAAAAGCTTTTATTGATACTTTGTTTGGTGACCCCTACGGGTTTCCGCCCCTTGTTAAGGGGACGGCAAACGTTGGTTTGCGAGGGGTTTGCTGTCCGACGCTAGTCGAGCGAACCCCCTTAATTTGTCGCAAAACATTAGTATTTTTCTAGCGATTTTCTCAACTCCGCCTATTCAAAAACTAATTAAAATCGTTATTGTTTTACTAAAGATACTGCTTGTTTAACTGAGACAATATTTTAAAAAAGAAAAAAGGCCTAATTTTTAACAATTAGACCTTTTTATGGTTGTTGTTTATTTTCTAAATTTTTTATTAGATTGCGTTTAAGTCAAAACCCTGATTTCTTAATATCTCTCCAAGTGTCGTTTCTGGAACACTTTTATCTATATATGAAGATTGGTGTTTTCCTTTTTTCTTTCGCTTTTCCCTTTTGTTCTTCAATATACTTACGTTAACATATTCTTTTTTTAACAAATCTTCTGTTGTCAAATTTAACACCATAAGTGCTTGCTCTAACGTTAAAATTTTAATTTCTTTTTTCTCTATCTCTATCGTTTGTTTTACACAAGTATGGCGAATTTCCTCTTCTTCGCCATCTTGATACTCTATAAAAATATTGCATTCACTTACTTTGCCACTATATGTTGCACCATAAGAATACAACCTTTCTATTATCGCAAGAAATTCGTTAAATCTCTTTTTTTGAAAATGTGAACTTATGCAAACTGTTTTTCCAAAAAACATCTCTTCCTGTTTTTTCGCTGAAACAGTTAAATTGCTTATAAATATTCGTAAAAATTCCTTTTGAACAGATGAACTTCCGTTTTGAACCTTTTCAATTAAGTTTAGATTGTGTTCTTTTGCTCGTTCTGCTTGATAGTTTTTGTTGCATTTTCTAAGCATCACCAAAGTTTCTGGAAGCGAAAGCTTTTCTTTTTCGCCTATAATTTGCAATGCTCTTAAGACTGCCCAAGCATCATCAACACTTTTATGTAAAGTTATGTCTTCAATTTGAAGTTCTTCAACAAACCCTTGAACAGAAGGCGAACGATTTGCCTTTGTATATGCTTGATATAATTTTTGAAAATCATAAAAAGTGAACCCGACTGGCTCTTTCCCATACAATTCATAAGCCGTTGCTAAGAATCCTGCATCATTTTGCAAAGAAAAACCAACAATTTGGCAGTCAGGCGTTGTCAACACTTTTTTTATTCTTTCGTAATAAAAAGCAAACGTAGGGCTACTACGATACTCTTCTTCTGAAAAAGCAAGTTTTATTTCACTCTCTTCACCTGGTCTAGACAACTGAAATTTTTGCTCTGGATTAATTGTTATACAATCTTTTTCCAAAACATTAAAATTCTCATCTATAATAACGTAACCAAATTCACATATATGTTGCCCATCACAACACTCAATATCAAATGATAAATATTTCATTAGCGTCTCCTATCTCTAATCCTTAAATGATACTTCTCTATAAGAGAGTTTATCACTATAACAAATATCATCTCCGTAAACAGGCCTTAACCCATCAACGCTTATAATATCCTTTGCTTGTCCTTGCTCAACAATTTTTCCATTTTTCAACAAAAACACGTTGCTATCCAAATACAAGGCATGGTTTGGATTATGCGATGATAAAATAAACGTTTTCCCTTGCTCTAAAGCAATTTTCTTTATAAGCGCTAAAACAACGTGCTGGTTTTTAATATCAAGGGCAGAAGTTGGCTCATCCAAAACAACTAGATTTGTGTCTTGCACGATTGCCGAACAAATAGAAACCACTTGCCTTTCTCCACCACTTATTTCACCAAGTTTTTTATCAAGCAAATGTGTTAGTCCAAATTCTTCTGCATACTGTTTAACTTTAACAACGTTTTCTTCTTTTGGCGATTGATAAAAATTCATTTTATTAACCGTACCAAACAACAAGTAATCTAATACAGGAAAATCATCAATTAAACCAGAACGCTGTGATACGTATGCCATTTTCTTTACTCTTTCTTTAATTGAAAGATTTTTTAGATTTAAGGAATCTATAAAAACTTCCCCTTGATAGTTATCTAACAATCCTGCTATCGTTTTGATAAGAGTTGTCTTTCCCGACCCGTTTAACCCTATTAACACGTTTATAGAGCCCTTTTTGCAAGAAAAACTCAAATCATCTAACACAAGCTTGCTTTTTTTAGAATACTTAAAGGAAAGATTTTTAACGTCAATCATTTTCACGAATCGTATCCCTCCTTATAAAAAGCAATAGGATAAAAATACTCGTTCCGAAGAAACCCGTTACAGCAGATAAAGGAATTTCCGCCGCCGTAAATACACGAGAAAGAATGTCGGCAATTACCATAAACGTCGCACCGAAAAGCATACACATAGGAATTGTTTTCTTTGTGTCTCTTCCCACCATAAGCCTAACTATATGCGGAACAACTAATCCTATCCAACTAATCGTGCCAGCAAAAGCAACCGAACTTGCCGTGAGCAAAGTTGCCACAATAATAATTAACGTCCTATATGCCCTATAATTTATTCCTTTAGTTTGTGCTTCTTCTCTTCCAAGTGCTACAATATTTACACGATAACTTATCGCAAGAATAACTATAGAACAAACAGCAACAATTGGTAATAACACGTAAACGTCTTCCATTACAGACTGCTCAAACGAACCCATTAACCAAAAAGTAATGCTTGCAAGAGTTGTTTCTGCATCAGCAAGATATTTAATGAAAGATAAAACCGCCCCCATACAGCCACCAACTATGATTCCTGAAAGAGTTAACACCATTGAAGATTTGTTTTGGAATGCTTTAGCAACAAACATTGTTGCAAGAACAGTTAAAACACCAAATCCAAAAGCAAAGAAACTAACAAAAACTGATGATAAACCAAGAACAATAGATAAAGCTGCGCCTACTCCGGCACCAGAAGAAACGCCTAATAAATCTGGTGAAACCAATTTATTTTGAAAGGTTTCTTGATATAAAAGCCCAGAAACACTCAATGCTACACCCGTTAAAGCCGCAATAATTGTTCTAGGTAAACGCAAATTTATCACAATGCTTCTTTCTATATCATAACCTTCTGCACCAAATAGCATCTTAAAGAAATCACCCAAGGAAATTTCATATCTACCGACTATTAGCGCCAATATAAATGCAAATATAAGCACTATGACAACGAGCGTAAAATATACGCCCATTGCTAATTTTTTCTTTTGATTAAGCAAGTAAATTCCCCTCCCTACTCAAACCATTAAGCATATTTTGAGCTTCCGTATCTGTTAGTTCTACTCCAAAGAATTCCTTACTTAAATCTTGAATTTGCTTTTTAACGTCGTAGTTAAAATAGTTCGGATAGAGTTTATTCGCTTGGTCACAAAGGAACACGGGAGAGAAAACCCCTAATTGTTCAAACATCGTAAGACCGATAGGAATATTAAAAACTTGTCCATTTTTAACCGCATCAAGATTTTTATAAGGTTCTTCTTGTAATGCGTTCATTAAAGTCTTTTGATAAATACCGCCCACTACGAACACATCGGGATTTTGCTCGCAAATTTCTTCCGCAGACGGTTTATTCGTTTCAAATTGGTCGTTAAGCGGTTTCATCCCAAGAACCCTATAAGCATATTCGGTAAACGAACCAACCGTTTCCGTATATCCTACGCCGTTATTTTTATCACCGCGCACATAATAAACCGTCCTTTGCTCGTCATTATGATTTGCAAGTTCTGTTTGAATGCCCGAAATCGTGTTTTGCATATGCACTTTCCAAGCATCTACTTTTTGAGAAACTTCTTCGCTATCCCAAATTTGCTTTACTAAATCCGCAAAGAAATATACGTATCCACTAAAATCGGGATTACCATATAAACTAACGTTCAACGCCTTAATTCCGTGTTCTTTTAATCCGTCCGTTATGTATTTTTCAGGTGAAAACACGATATCCACTCCACGTGCAATGTAAGTTTCATAGCTTTCTTGATACGCTAAACTATATCTTTCATTTGCCTTTCCATCAAATACCGATGACCACTCGTTGTTAAGTAAAGAATAATAAACACCGTCTATGCTATCTGCTACCCCAAACGCAATCAAAAGATCATACGTCGTTCTTGAAGCGCAAGCAACCTTTTTAGGATTCTTTTTCACGGTTACTTGTTCCCCAAGCATATCCGTTACAGTTACCGTTTCATCATCATTTCCAACGTTACAACCAGTGAACGAAAGTACCCCAGCAATAGCCATAACAACCACTAGTAAAATAGTAATAATTTTTTTCATTTTTGCATTTCTCCTTAAATGTTATCGCAAATCGATTTTGCTATTAATAGACGAACGTTTGCAAATCGGCGTCTACCAATACCTAGATAACTTTAAATTTTCTTCCCTATTTTAAATATTCCCAAATATTTTTTGCTTGTGTATCTAACGCTCCAATTTCATCTGCTAATTGATATTCATCTTTGTAGATAGTTTTGCCGTTTTTATCTTTAATTCGCTTTTTGCCACTATGCAATAATTTTGTTACACTAAATGAAATTGCCCAAACAAAAACACCTACAATGGCAAAGGTTATAACCATGCTCAATATTATATCTTTTACAAACTCCGTAACCAAACCTATTAAAACAACTAAAAGCAAACCCAAAATTGGTGTTATCGTAAAACGAACTATTGTGCCTATAGTTTTCCCAATAGATTTTTTCGAATTTTTTTTCTTTACTCTTACTTGGTCATACTGCTTAAACTTTTCCTTGCGTTGTTCCCATAAAGAACTTAGAGCCTTATATCCTTTCATCGTGGTATCTCTACGAAATTTCATTGTTGGTTTACAATCCAAATCATCAAGCCCATCACAACCAACATATTCCCAGCCATACCAACCATAAACTTCTTTAATTTGATTTATGCTTTCATCGTTAGATAAACTTCTTTCACGATACTCGTATTTTTCATCATTTACAACCATTGTTTCTTGGCTTTCGATTGGCTTTGATTGATTTAATTTTTCAATGCGTTCTTTAACGTCAGCAATTCTTCCTTTCAAAAAAGCTATTACTTCATCGTTAATTTGAATAAGTGGTTCAGCATCAAATTTAACCCCATGCACGTAAACGTTTCTAGCACAACGAATGGTATTCATTTTAGACGAATACGGTTCTGGAATATCGTTTATGTACATAAGCATAATACTCCTGTTTTCTTGCGGAACATATACTTTACGCAGAAGCCCTTCAAGTTCGTTGAACAAACTCATAAACTCGTCAAATTTTTCTCTAATTTCTTTATTCACTTTTGTTTCTCCTTTTTCCTTTAATCGTATTAAAAGCAAAGTATATGCTTTTTAAGTTTTCTGGTAAATATTCTAGTGCCCTATCTTCCATATCGTAAGACACTCCGTAATAAACTTCGGCAATAGACCCTGCCATTGCACCGATAGTATCAGAGTCCCCACCAATACAAACGGCATTTCTTATTGCATCTTCAAAATTCTCACTTTCTAAAAATGCTATTATTGCTTGTGGAACGCTTCCTTGACAAGTTACCCAACCACCTGCAAAATCGTATCCGTAATTACCACACAAAGACTTAATCGTGAAGAATTTATCTTTTAGTATCGGATAATATACTGATAATTTTTCTCTGATTTCTTCTTTACTCTTTCCTTGTCTTGCAAGATAAATTCCCATTGCAATTGCTTCTGCACCTTTAACCCCTTCTGGGTGATTATGGGTTACGTCAGTTACCATTAAAGATAATTCTTTAAGTTGTTCTTCGCTTTCAGCAACCCAAGCAACAGGACTAACTCTCATTGCCGAACCATTTCCATAACTGTTATATGGTTTAGGATTACTACTCATCAACCAGTTGTGATAAAAGTTATAACCATATCCGGCGTTTGGATATGCACGTCCAAGTTCTTGCATACACGAGATTGTATTTTGTCTTAACTTACCATAATCGCCTTTACACAAGAATAGTGCTTTTGCGATAGCTAACGTCATACAGCTATCATCAGTAAACCTACAGCTTTTAGTAAAAAATGCAAAATCCTTACCACGATTATCGTCTTCTACAAATTCAAATCTACTTCCTACTATATCTCCAATTATTGCTCCTAACATTTTTTCTCCTAGTTGTTGGCCATGATTTTTGCTCTTCTACGATATTCTTCAATATCTTCTTTATTTTCTTCAATAATTGGTTGTAGAAAATCTATAATGTGCTTGTCAAAAAAATTCTCATCTTGACTATGTTTTTCAAAAAACTCTTTATGCGTCAACCCATCCAAAGGAAAAACTAGCTGTGCTGTATAAGGAATTGGATACTTAAATGCCGATTTTGTAACATCATTCCAAACACCAAACAATTGCATTTCCATTATTATAAATTTTGAATTTCTTAACCATTTGTAAAAGTTGATAAATACAGAATCTAACCATGGGTCAACTGACTCATTCTGTCCATCATAATGTTTTATAAAAACACCAGTGCTACCTACATTCTCACCTTTATCTTTTAGCAACGTTCCTCTAATATATTTTTCCATTTTGTTTCCTCCATGCTTAAATATAGATGGTGTTTTTTCTAAACTTAACAGTTTATTTTAATTTTTTCTTAAAATTTTTATAAGTTCTGCTTAAACTTTGTTCTGACACTCCTAAAATTTTGCCGATTTGTTTTGCCGTTGGCAGTTCGCCATTCTTTTCATAATAATCAAATACTTCTTGATTGAATATTCCTTTATCGCAGAGTAGTTCTTTTACCTTGTCCACGTCTTCATTAAAGGCTTTTATAATCTCCACCGTTAACAACATAGATAAAAGTCTTTTTTGCCTATCCTGAACTTTAGAAAAACCGGCTTCAATTTTTTCTAAAAGCGCAATAACAGCAGATTCTTCAATCATGTTTTCTTCTGCCGTCTTCTCTTTGCTTGCTTGCAAATCAAATAATTCTATCCCATCGCCATCTTCGTTAGTAACAGTGCTTGCTACAGCAACTGCGTCATCGTTAATACGAATCAGTTCTTTAAGCTTGTCAATTTCAATATTAAGAACCTTTGCTAGTTTCTCCTGAACTATTGAATTATAAATATCTAACCCTTTACTATTTGCAAGAGCCATTATTTTACGAATCAGCTTATCGTCTTCGCTTGCGACTCTAATTCCTTGGCGTTTTTCTTCAACAATCTCTTTGGCTTTTGCTATATGTAAATCACGCTTTAATGCACTATTAAACAAATGCAAAAACTCACCTTTATCTTTATCGTAATACTTGATACACTCCGCCGCCGTTTCCATTAACGTTAGGCTATAATCTTCTAGTGGCTTTTTAGGATAGATATAAGTTTGATAATGCTCTGTAAGTAGCGTTAAAAAATTATACCTTTCCGTTTTATATAAAGTGGGCGAACTTTCCTTATCGATAGTAAAGAGCGGAGAATTGTTTATTAAGTTTTCAAATTCTTCTCTCGTAAACATCTTTTGCTCCTTACATATCTAAAAGGGTGTCTAATGCTTTAACCGCATCCTCCGAAGTTTTATATTCCATTGCGTTTGTAACGTTGTTAAGATAATAAAGTGGTGTTAAATCATACAAAACAGGGTTTATCGGTTTTGTTTTGCCAGTACCACTGCCATCGTCAACAAAATCTACTTTGCCGTAGACGATGTTCTTAATTTTTGCTTTGAAGAATTTTTCTGCAAAGTTCATAACTGCAAACATAATGATAGGCAATGGCTTTGGTCCGTAAGTTACGTCGCCAATAATTTCTGCGTTATCTTCAAGTTTTGCAACCATATCGCGAAGTAAAGTTTCGTGAACGTCTCGCGTTTCTTCAAAAGGTGTTGCAAGCGTGATATATTCAATATCTGCGCTGATAGAACGGTTAATTTCATTAAGTTCTTTTTGGAACTTTCCTGCATTGATTGCGCTATTGCCTTCAATATCTACTTTTGAAAGAAGAACAACTTTCACCTTTTCCCCTTTCTTCATTGTTTTTGCAAGAACTGAGTTCACAGGAAAAATAGTTTCGCCGTTATACTCAATAGTAGCGTTGCCGTCTACTTTATACTTAAAACCGTGTAATTCCTTCTTCATAGGAAGGTCGCTAAATACAATTTTCATTTTTTATTTTCTCCTAATTAATACTGGTAATTGTAATTTTTTCTTAAATATCTCCGTTGCCATTTCAATCACAGAAGGAAGATAACTATTATTCAACTCTCCTGCAATAGAAAGTTGATAATACTCTTTCGGCAAAAACATTTCATCCCCTTCTTTATATTTCTTGTTTGAAATTGTCGGATCCTTAAATGCTTTATCTTTATACCCAAATTTAAATTTAGACATATGACATAGTGCCTTCGATAAAGATTTTTCATTGTAAAGTTCTTTAATCGCTTGTTCAATATTTAGTTTAATGCTGGCTAATTCCCCTTTCGATGCACATTTAAAATCATCGTCGGATAAAATTCGTGAAGGGAAATCAAAAACGATATTGTCTTTTAAGAATTTGCCCTTGAATTTATATGAAGTTATGTACGGATACTCTTTTTCAATATTAATTGCTTTTATTCTTCCACCTGTTGGAATAATAAATTTCCTTGCCAATTCATATTTTATTCGGCCATAACTTTTCTCTTTTGCTTTATCAAAAAAACCTTGGTCCAAGTAACTATTAACGGCCCTATTTACTCGATACGGGTGCATATTATAAAAATCATCGAGTACGTAATCATAAAATAAAAAGAACCTTTTTTGTTGACTTTCTCCATTTACATCAACCGTTATATTTGCAACGTATTGAATTACTGGAAAATCCAAGCTACATTCAAACTGACCACCAACTAATTCATTATTAATATGATAAAATTGGGAATGAGTCTTTTTGTAATAATCATACCAGCCCTTGTTTCTCTTTATATTGCCAGCAAGTTCATCCGCTTCCTGTCTTGTAATCATAAGATCTTGTCTAGTCAACCCTATCTCCGATAAAAAGTCATCAAGCGAAATTTTTCTTATTTTCACATAAATATTCTTATGCGCTAAATATTTCTCATACCTTTCTAGTTTTCTATTTTTTTCTTCATTTAGAACATACGTTACGCCGCTTTTCATTTCTAAAGAAAACTGAGCCTTGATTTCCTTAAGCCTATTAAGAATAACTAGTACAGACACAAAATTTTCATGCATAAATTCAGATGATAAGACGTAAGTTTTGTCTGCGTTATAATTTAATTCCTCTTCAATAAAAGTATTTATAAATTGTCTATTCTTTGCCCCATTCCCTGTATAAGAGTATAGCAAATTTGGTATCCCCGCTTTTACTACTCTTCCGCAGAAACTTTCACCTATTGCTAAGGAATAATTGCTCATGATTTGGTAAAGTGGCATTTTCAATTCCTGCGTGTAATACTTTGTAATTTCCATTGTCATAAGCGAATCATCTAAACTTCTATGTTTTTGATCAACATCATTAACGCCGCATAAATCTTCATAAACTTCTTTCAGCCTTAGCCTTTTGTCTCGGTTGTATATCAATTTTGCAAGTTCACACGTATCACAAAATTCAAAATTTATAGGTTGAAGTTTATATCTATTACACTCGTCAATCAAGTACCTTGCATCGTTTTCAACTCCGTGTCCTACGTTAATTTGTTTCGGTTGTTGTAACAGGGTTTTGATCCTATCATAAAAGTTTTTGAAATTTGGTTGTGTTTTATAATATTCATAAGGTTTTTCTAATCGAATCCCCCTAATATCAAATCCCTTTACGTCAAATCGATCACAGGGATTCATTTTAATACTATCCTGCTCTAAAATAGTAAATTGGTCATCTGTTAAAACATATCCAAACTCGCATATTTTCCCAGTTCCTTCAAAGCAGTTTGCACATTCTATATCAAAAAATAAATAGTTCATTACGCTACCTCCCAGTTATATTGATTCCATAAAAACGGTGTTCTTTTATAAGCGACTTTAATTTTTTCACGCTTTTCTTTGCGTTTGGTCTTTTCATAAATCGCTACGTCGTATTCTTTTTCAATATAGCGAATATAAGAAGGAAGTTTGTCCAAAGTCTTTTTTACTGCCGTACTATGTACGCTTGAATAATTATTGATTGCGTGCACGCCTACGCCATTACGGAAAAACTCTTTGTTGCTTGCTCTAAAATCTTGTTCGAAAAGAAAATATTCTTTTCCGTTTGCGTTTACGTAAAACGCTTGTCTACCTTTTGCTACCGTCTTGCAATAAACTTTTGCTTGCATTTTTATTTCTCCTATATTTGCTTTGTACCTTTATATAGAAACCTTATTTTTTGAACTTAACACTTTTTGAAAAGTTTTTATAAAATTTCTTTTTTAGGTCCTTGTGCCATTATATAGAAGGACAAAAATCACAACTTAACAGTTTTTACTATATTTTATATCTTAAAATATCTTTGATTTTTGCTTTTTGGTTTTTCTGGTTCGGTCATACCAATTAAACCTGCCTCTAACGCAGGGATAATATAATTCTTACGGAAAGTATCTCTTGACTTTAAGCCAACTTTTTCCATAAGTTCGGTAAGCGACATTGGATAACTTTCAATAACAGCCATAAGCGCTGTTATTTGATTATTTATATGATTATAATGATTTCTAGTATCTTTTATAATGTCGTTAAGTGCAGACTTTATAACACCAAGCATAAACACGATAAACCTGTTTGATTTACCTTCAGATGTTGAAAGCGTAATTGCATTATAATAATCTTCTTGGTTATCTTTAATAATACTTTCAATAGGAATCCACCTAAATATAGGCTTCCAACTAGCAAGTAGTGCCGTTTGCCACAATCTTCCCATTCTTCCGTTGCCATCTCTAAAAGGGTGAATAAATTCAAACTCGTAATGGAACACACTTGACTTTATAAGCATTTGAGCCTTACTCTCGTTTACCCAATCGAACAGTTGATTCACTAAGCCGTTTACCATATTGGCAGGTGGAGCAACGTGTATTACATCGCCATTTTGGTTAATAACACCAACAGGCGAAGTTCTAATTTGCCCTGCTTCTTCAACAAGTCCTTTCATCATAACGCCGTGAGCAGTAGTTAAATCGCTAATAGAAAAGGGATTTATTTTGTCCAACGTTTTATAAACTTCAAAAGCATTTTTAACTGCAATAATATCATCTTCTGGTCCCAAAACACGCCTACCTTCAATAACGTCTGTCACTTGTTTAAGCGTTAGTGTATTATTTTCTATTGCAAGCGATGAATGAATAGACTTTATGCGACTAACGCGTCTTAATCTTGGCAACTTGTCTAGGTCATTAACATTTTTCAACTCGCCCAATAATTCCATGATTTCGGACGTCAACTCTAACATTTCTTCAGTTATTTCATAAGGCGGAATGTATTTATCCATAATAAATCTCCTTTTATAATGTCTACATTTTAACATATTGCAAAATCAATGTCAATATCTTACACGAATTCTTGCACGATATCTTGCTATAAAGCATTAAATTACTTGACTTAATTTTGGGAATTTTCTACAATTCTCATTTGAACGTCAACACACCAAGAAAAAATTAACAATAAAACAAAAAAGACAGAGTTCAAAAAACTCTGTCTATTACTATAAATTTGATTATAAGATGCTGCTAAAACTGCTACAAAATACAAAAGAAAACTTTTGGGAAATCACAAAAGTTGCCAGACACCCCCTTTTTTAAGGGTATAAAGAGGTTAAAAACGAAAAAAATCAGCCATTTTTGACTGATTTTTCGTGATTTTGGTGACCCCTACAGGTTTCTGCCCCTTGATAAGGGGAAGACAAACGATAGTTTGCGAGGGGTTTGCTGTCCGACGCTAGTCGAGCGAACCCATTTGGGTTGGCAATCCCTTGGATTGCAAAAAGAAAACACACTCTTTTGAGTGTGTTTATCTTTTTTGGTGCCCCCTAATGAGACCGTAGCGGAAACACCCCCACGGGTATCATTTCCTATCAATTTACGCAAATTTTGCCTATTTTGAGCCATTTTTTGTGGCCCACCACATATCATAAACTACCACAAATTGTAGCAATTTAATCGTTTTTTATATTCATACTAACGATAAGAGGAATAATCACAATGACAAGCACCACAAATTGGACATTTATGCCAGCCACAAATAGAACATCTTTTTGAAGTTTTGCGATTTATATTTGCGCCACATCTCCAACAGGTTGTCCACAAGCCATCCCCAATGGTTGGCGATTTAATAGGTCCAACTTTTTTCAGTTTATTTTTCTCTGTTATCGCTTCTTCTATCGTAAGCAAACTTTTAAGCGAATCTTGATATATTTTATTCACACGTTCATTTTCATCAACAACAATAACTGCTTTTATACCATAAAGTTTTGTTTTTACTTCAACCGCCTGAACTTTTGCACCATTTGTAGTGTTTTTAACTATGTAGTATGTATCACCAAGTTTTATTTCATCAAATGTCATAATGTCGTTTCCTCTAAACTTTTTTATTCTTTCTTTTTTTGATATTCTTTTCAATACTTGCAAAACACGTTGGGGAACAAGACCTGTATGAACGAATGCTTTCTCCCAATTCTTCATACATTACCTTCGTATCTTCTTCTACCACATAATTAAAAGCTCTATCTTTCCTTATCCCAATGCTTCCAGCTGTTTCAACGGCATCTATATTAGCTGCCAAAAACAAAAATTCCCACCCATGTTTTTCTTGATAATTTTTAATCATTTCTTTAACACTTGAACTTGAATATGTTCTGCTTGCATTTTCTATACCATCAGTAATTATAACAAACAAAGTACGAGTTGGCAAGTCTTCTTTTCGAGCATATTTGTGAATATTCTTAACATGTTTTACTGCTCCACCAATAGCATCTAAAAGCGCAGTGCAACCACCAACTTGATAATCTTTTTCGGTTAAAGGTTCTATCTCTTCTAAAGTTTTTCTATCGTGCAAAACTTCTGTAAAATTTGAAAATAAAACAGTAGAAACTAAGACTTTCCCCTCTACCTTTTTTTGCTTTTCTATCATAGCATTAAAGCCACCGATAGTGTCTGTCTCCATGCCTGACATTGAGCCACTCTTGTCTAAAATAAATACTAATTCTGTAATTCCGTTCTTCATAAGAACACCTCCTGAAAATAAAAATGTAGTCGCAAGATTTAACTTGCAACCACATTATAAAAAATTTTTATTTAATTTTGGTCAACTGATGATTTACCTATACCCCAAGGCAAACTTGGTCAAACTTAAACAGAG
>CAJMCT010000004.1 GCA_905211955.1 uncultured Eubacteriales bacterium
GAGCTTTATGCAAAAAAGGACGGTATTTTTATTACAGGACACCAAAGAGATGAACGAAGAACTTGCAGGGTTATTTTCGGAAACGGAAGAGTTTTCGGTTGTAGGGGAGTGTTCGGACGGAGAAAAGGCGCTTGCTAAAATAGAAAAGTTAAGACCTGACTTTACCGTTATGGAACTCGTGCTAAAAGGGACTGACGGGCTTTGGGTTATGGATAAAATTCGAGAGATGGGTCTAAATACAAGGGTTATAGTTTTAAGCGCGCTCGCAAGAGAAGAAATTATTTCTAAAACCATGAAGGCGGGCGCAAAGTATTTTATGACTAAGCCGTTCAATTTTGCGATACTTAAAGAGCGCATGAAAGAAGTGCTTGACGAAGGTAGGGAGCAAAGTTATTTGGAGCCATCGTTTGATAGGACAAGGCGCACGTCTTTAGACGAAAGGATAAGCAATATTTTTATCAACGTTGGAATACCGCCACACATAAAAGGCTATTCGTTTTTAAGAGAAGGGGTTAAAATGGCGGTAGAAGACCCTGCTATTATCAACAATATTACTAAAAAACTTTACCCTATGATTGGCAAAAAGTATCAAACTACCGCAAGTAAAGTAGAGCGTGCTATTCGCCACGCGATAGAAGTTGCTTGGAATAGGGGTAGAATTGAGAATATAAACAGTATATTAGGTGTGCGCGCGTACGTGGGCGCGGAAAAGCCGACTAACGGAGAATTTATAGCATTAGTTGCCGATAAGATGCTTTTAGAAAAAGCGTAAACATTAAAAAAAACGGGAAACCGTTCTTTTTTCCTATGGAAAAGATAGTTTGTGCAAAAAAGGGGAGCAAAAAAACAAAAAAAATTTTAAAAACAACGATAAAAACAGTTTACAAATCGTATACGTATGGATATAATATAGCACAGTTTAAGAAAGAGTGTGACAAACTTTTTTTATAAACAATATATATGATATTAAAACGGAGAAGAAAAACGATGGCAAAATACGTGTTGTGTCCGAGATGTGAACTTAATTATATTAAGGAAGGGGAAGAATACTGTGACGTTTGCAAGGCGGAACTTAAAAAAGGTCCGCAACTCGTGTTTGCAGTAGACGAAGAAGAAGAGCAAGAAATGATGATTCTTTGTCCCGTTTGTCGTCAGCGCTATATCAAAGAAGGCGAACAAATGTGTTCTAAGTGTATGGACGAAATGGATTATAAAAAAGACCAAGTAGACATAGACAAAGACGAAGAGTGGAAGAACTACCTTGACGAAGAAGAGGAAGAAGAGGAAGAAAGCGAAGAAATGCTTTCCTTAAATAAACTTGCCGAAGAAGAAGGCTCGGAAATGTTCCTTGACGAAGAAGAGGAAGAAATCATCGAAGAAGAAAATAATGACGATGACGACGACTTTGAAATTCCCGAAATCGACGAGCGCGACTTTGAAGACACCGACGAAGAAGAGGAAGACGAAGAAGACGAGGGAGAAGACTTTTAAGGTATAAAAAACTTTTTATTGGCAAAAATTAGGGTATGATTAAGAGCAAAGAAACCCTAAGCCAAGTAAAAGAAAATATTCTTAAAATGAAAGAAAAGCCCGTAGACGTCACTTTAGACCTTGGAAGAAACAAGATTGTAAGGTTTTCGGGCAAACTTTCCGGCGTGTATCACGCACTCTTTACCGTAGTGCCTTTCGACCAAAGTTTTAAGGGCAAAACGTCTTATTCGTATCAAGAATACATGTGCGGTAGAGTAAAACTTAACCTAAAAGAAAACGGATAAACCCTTGAAATTAAAAGCAAGGGTTTTATTTTTGTCATAAAAGTGCTTTTTCTAAAATACAATATACCGATAATTATTTTAGTTGTATGGAGGAAGTATGGCAATTCAACCCGTTTATGAAAGTATTCGCTTAAACCAAAAAGAAAAAATATCCCCGATAAAAATAAAACTTGACTGCAAAACGGAAATCCCTTCGGACACCACGGCAAAAGTTTTAGACGTTTCAGTGTTTACCGGTTATCCGCAAGTTAGTGTAAACGGTGGAAAAATGGAAATTTTCGGTAGAGCCATATTTAACGTTATCTACGTAAACGTAGACGGTGCGACCGTAAAGACCGAGTGCTATCAAGAATATTCTTTTGAAACGGACGTTAAAGATAGTATTTGCGGTGTGACGGCGGATATCGAAGTTGAAAAAACCGATTTTGACCTTGCCGGAACAAAGTTATTGCTTTCAGCATACCTTTGTGCTCATCCCAAAGTATTTTGCGACAAAGAAATAGCATATTTAAGTTCGGGCGAAAATGCAATCGTTGAACTTACCGAAAAAACGTATAGCAAAAGTTATGGCGTGCGCCAAGGCGTATTCCCAGTTGAAGAAGAGTTTGAGTTAGACTACGAGATAGCCGAAGTACTTTCTCAAAAAGCAAGCGCGGTAATCACTTCCGTTCAATGTGGTGTTGGTTGCGTTATTATAGATGGAGAAGCAACCGTTTCCGCTCTTCTCTTGCAAAACGTAGAAAAAAGCGATATAATAAAAGAAAGCAAAGTTTTGCCGTTTAGAGTAGAACTTGAATACGAAGAAGCAATGCCTGCTTTTCTAGCGGTTGCAAACTGCAATCAAAAATCGTTAAAGAGCGACGTTTCGGTAGACCCCGAAAAGGGGAATAGCGTGGTGGCGGTAAACCTTTCCTTATCTTTTGAAGCAGAAGTCTTTTCCGAAGAAAGTGTATCATTAGTAAAAGACGCGTTTAGTCTTACCGAGATAACCGAAACGGAAAACGGCGAGTGCGAATATTTCGTTCCATTAGAAGTAAGGTCTTGTAAGGCAAAGTTAATGGGTAGAGCAAATGCCGAAATTCCCGTGGATTGCACCATTACTGCAGTCGGTGGCGAAAAGGTAGAGATAACCGAGATTGTTCCCGAACCCGATGGCTTAAAAATTATAGGCGTGTTATCGGTAAAAGCCTATCTAAAAGATAGCGAAGGCAAGGTGGGAACACAGGTTTTAGAAGCGCCTTTCGAAGAGAAGTTAGAGTGCGTGGTTTGTGACGGCGGGGATATTTCCCTTAAAGTTATCGTTTACGACGGGCAAGCGAGAATTATTACCCCAAGCGAAGTGGAAATCACCGCAGTGCTTTCCGCAAACGCGTATTTTAGTCAAAAACGTACGATAAAATACGTTAAAAACTTAAAGGCTATCCGCGAAAAGGAAGTTTGCACTTCGGCAATAAGCGTGTATATCCCAATGGAAGGGGAAGAACTTTGGTCGCTATCAAAAAGACTTAACGTTTCCCCCGAAACTCTAATTCAAACAAATAAAGACCTAAACTTTCCGCTAACCGGAAAAGAAAGGATAGTAATTTATAGACAAAAGTGAGAATAAATTTTGCTTATGAAAAAAGTAAAAGTCAAAGTACCCGCAAAAACCAATTTAACCCTTGACGTTTTAGGCATAGACGATAAAGGATACCATATGCTATCTTCACTAGTTTCGTCAATAGACCTTTACGATACGGTTATTTTAAAAAAGCGAAAAGATAATAAAATCACTCTAAAAGAAAAAGGCTTAAAGAGTGGTTGCGAGATAGAAAAAAATAACGCGTTTAAGACGGCTAAACTCTATGCCGAAAAGTATTCTTCTTGCGGTATAGATATAACCCTTAAAAAGCGCATACCTGTAGGCGGTGGGCTTGGCGGATCTTCGGCAGACATTAGCGGTGTGCTTAAAGGTCTAAACGTGCTAAATAAAAAAGATAACGATCTTTTGCCCTTAGCAAGCGCTTTGGGTAGCGACGTTTCTTTTATGCTAAACGGTGGGCTTGCGGTTATTGAAGGAAAAGGCGATACCGTTAAACCTATTAAAAAACTATTAAACCTTTATATGATAATCTTAACCGAAAAAGAAAGTGTTTCGGCAAAGGAAAGTTATAAACAGTTTGATTTAGATTCTAAAACTTATGAAGATTGTACCGAAAAAGCGCTAAACAAATTATATAGCGATGATTTAGACGGATTTTTAAGTCTTATTAAAAACGACTTAGAGCCTGCTTCTAAAAAAATACTTAATAAGATTGATAAAAACGTTAAAATTCTCTATGACATAGGCGCAAAAAAAGCGTTAATGACGGGAAGTGGCTCAGCGGTTTTCGGTGTTTTTGAACGCAAGAAAATAAGAGATGCCGCATTTAAGAATTTGCCAAAACATATAAGAAAATCGGCAATCAAAGTTCAAACGATTAATTAAGATAATATAAAAACAAAAAAGTCGACGTGCAAAAAATCACGTCGATTATTTTTTTAAATTAAAAAATTAAAGTATAAAAATCACAGTATATGGCAATAAACAAAATACTTTTATTAATCAAGAACTTAGGGGTAATAAATATGAAAAATGCGTGCATAACAATTTTGGTTTTCGCCATAATAGTAATAGTATCCGCGGGTGTAATCTCAGCCGAAAAAAAGGTCGACACTGAATATTTAAGGATACATATCCGTGCGGAATCTAACAGCGAAGAAGACCAAGCGGTAAAATACCTTATTAAAGATAGAGTGGTAAACTACCTAGCGCCGTTTATTTCAGAGTGTGACAGCAAAGAAAAAGCCGAAAAAATGCTTAAAGAAAACCTAAGCGGTGTTTGTGCCGTTGCGGACAAAGTTTTAGTTGAAAACGGCTTTTCATACACTAGCAAGGCGAGTGTTAAAAGGGAAGAGTTCCCTACAAGAACTTACGGAGAGTATACCTTGGAAAACGGGTTTTACGATGCGTTAATAATAGAACTCGGCAGTGCTAAGGGGGATAATTGGTGGTGCGTGGTTTATCCGCCACTTTGTTTTACCGAAGGCAATTACGGATATATCTACAAAAGTAAAATTTACGAGATTATAAAGGGCTTTTTTAACGAGTCTTAAAGGAGAAAAAATGAAAAAAAGAATAAGAATTGTTGCGCTTATGCTAATGGTTTTAGCGGTTGGCGCATGCTTTTCAACAATTACCGCTCCAGAGCGCGTAGAAACGGTTTACGCGGCGGTATTAAAGCAAGGGAACACAGGGTCTAACGTTAAGACTATGCAAAGGAAACTTAAAAACTGGGGGTATTACTCTGGAAGTATAGACGGGATTTTTGGCAAACAAACCAAGTCCGCGGTAATCTACTTTCAAAAACGAAACGGACTTGTTGCCGACGGTATAGTAGGTCCTAAAACTCTTTCCGCACTCGGTATGACAATATCGGGGGCGACTAATTCGTCCTCGTATTCCGATGCGGACGTAAACTTATTAGCAAGGCTTATCTACGGCGAAGCGCGTGGAGAATCTTACGTTGGACAAGTTGCGGTAGGGGCAGTCGTTATGAATAGAATTAAAAGTTCGTCTTTTCCAAACACCATGAGCGGTGTAATATACCAAAAATACGCATTTACGGCGGTTGAGGACGGTCAAATAAATTTAACGCCAAACGCCACGGCAAGAAAGGCGGCGCAAGACGCTATGAATGGTTGGGACCCGTCGTATGGTGCAATTTACTACTATAACCCTGCAACCGCTACGAGTTCGTGGATATTTTCAAGAAAGACTACCGTGACGATAGGAAATCACGTGTTTGCGGTATAAAGGGGGGAGAAAATGGAAGAAAAGAAAAATAACGCGGTTGAAAAAGTGGAAAAGATTATGGGCGAAACTTCTAGCGAACAAAAGGCTTTGCTTCGTGAAGACAAAGAGCGAGAGATTGCTGAAAAAAGAATAGAACTCGCCAAGAAAAAAATCGAGCATAAAAACCGCAAGGAAGAATTAAAACTTTATAAAAAACGTCAAAAAGAACAAAGGAAAAAAGAAAAGCAAGAAAAAAAGGGAGACAATAAAAACGGCGGTTGGTTGGCGGCGGTAATTACTTTATCGGTTGCAACTTTAGTTTTGGCATCGTCGCTTACCTTTACTCTTTTAATGCCCACCGAAAGCGACACCGCGTTAGAGTCTACCTATCAAAAATCTTTTTACGACACGGTAGACCAAGTTGACAATATAGACCTTAACCTTTCTAAAATTTTAGCAAGCAAAGACGAGCGCGCAATTCAAGGTTATCTTTTAGACGTCGCGGTAAACAGTGAACTTTGCGAAAACGACTTGCAACAACTACCCTTAGAAGACCAAAACAAGTTTTATACAACTAAACTTGTAAACCAAATAGGCGACTTTGCAAAGCAAATGAACAAAAAACTTTTAAGCGGTAAATCTTTAAGCGAAGAAGACCTTTCAATTTTTGTAAGTTTATATGAAGCAAACAAGTCTTTTAAGGACGCATTATCTCAAATGACCGAAGAAATGGGCAACGACTTTTCGTTTTCTTCACTTGCGGACGGCAACGACGGAAACGTGGTAATTAGTGGACTTAACGAACTTCAAAACATGTCGGCAAGTTATCCCGAACTTATATACGATGGGCCTTTTTCGGACGGCATAAACCAAAGGGAAATTAAAGGATTATCGGGGCAAGAGATTAGCGAAACGGACGCCGAAATAAGATTTAGCGAGGTGTTTGGTGGCTACGGTATAGAAGACGTTATGGCAAAAGGGCTTACCGACACGCAAATCAAGTGTATTAACGTGACGGCGACCTGTGATGGTGACGAAATGTTTGCACAATTTTCTAAGCAAGGCGGACATTTAATAATGTTCGATATGAGCGGAAGTTGTAATTCGGTAAATATAGAAAGTGCTAAGGCGCAAGAAAAGGCAAGCGAGTTTTTAGAAAGTGTGGGAATTGGGCAAATGAAAGCCGTTTGGACGAACCTTTCTAACAACGTCTACACCTTTAACTTTGCTTTTGAAAAGGACGGAGTAATCGTTTATCCCGACCTAGTTAAAATCAGAGTTTGTGCCGAAACGGGTATGGTAATAGGGTACGAAGCATCGTCATACTACACCAACCACACTGAGAGAGAAATGGGTGCACCCGCTCTTTCGAAAAGTCAAGCAGAAGATAAGGTTTCGTCTAATATAGAGATTGAAACGTGTAGGCTTGCGCTCGTTCCCGTTGGTACTAAAACAGAAACCCTTTGCTACGAGTTTAGCGGAAATTACGACGAGAGTCTTTACTACGTTTATATAGATGCTATAAACGGAAATCAAGTGGAAATGTTTAAGGTGATAGAAAGCACCGAAGGAACACTTTTAATGTAAAAAACAAAGCGCTACTTAGGGGATAACCCCAAGTAGCGCTTAATATTTTTAGTTCTTTTTAATGCATTCACCGCTTATTGCATCTTGAAACATCATCCAATATCCGTCGCCATTTAGGTCGAAAATAGATAGGGGAATAAACGAGCAAAACCCTTTCAGTTCTTTAGGTGGCTCGGTAGAATATTTTGCAGGGATACCGTAGCAAACGTATTTTTCCTTTCCGTCTTCTTTAACTACGCCAACAACGTAATATTTATCTTGAGAGTAGTTTATTTTAACAAACTTACTTTCGGGAAGATTTCTTTCTAAATTTTCTTCGCTCGGAAACTTTAATAGGACTTCTTCTAATTCCTGTCTTGCTGTTTCATAGTAAGGGTGGTCTTTTGAAAATTCTTCGCGCTCGCTAAAACTTGTTTCATTTTGCAAATGGAAACGGCAATCTTTAACTTCTTCTTTTTCTTTTTCGCCTGCGCAAGAAGACAGTTCATTTTGAGTTCGTACATTTTCATTATCTATCACTTCAAATATTTTTAGTTTATCCCTAAAATCATCGTCTTTAAGGTAATAGTTCTCGGTGGCAACCGCTTCGTCATTATATTGTTCGGGTGCATCAGTATGACAGTTTAATTGCTCGCTATAAGGGGTATGGGTGGCGACAAACTCAGGTTTTGTCATGCTTTTTTGCTTTTCTATATGCGCGTAAACGGTTTTCTTAAAAAGTGGAATATCCGCTATACTTTCCTTATTGCCGTGAAAAGCGATAAGCAAAGGCAAGTCGTTTTCAAAATAAAAAATCCCTGCCGAGAAGCCGTTTTCGATATCCGGCAAGCGCTCTAACGTCCATCTTTCAGTTTGCGGACGTTTTTGCATGTTGAAAGAAAAGACTTTTCGCTTACTATCCGTAATAAAAAGTTTATACTCGCCGTTTGGTGCTGAGATAAAATTTACCGCCGATAAGAACACTCCGCCAACGCAGTTTTCGATTTCTATTCTACAAATTGCGCTAAGCCTTTTAGAAGCAAGAGAAAAGCCTTCTATAACTTGATTTAACACTGCGACTTTTTTTAAGTAATCCATAATAGACCTTAACAAATTTTTATTAAATAATATATTGTTTAAGCGTAAAAATTATGACTTATTTTTGAGAAAAAAATGTAAAAAAGTCGAATATAATATTAAAAAAGAAGTCGTTATGTTTGGGCTTTAGAAAGTTTTAGAAAAAAGTGGTAAATTAAAGTTTACTTTTGACGAAACCTGTGGTAGAATATAAACTGCGGAACGATGAGATTTTATTGAGAAAGCACTAAAAGAAAATGCTTAAAACACTAAGGCTTATCGGGACTAAAAAATAAATTTTTTAAGTAGTTATTAAAACGGCAAAACTTGCCGAAATTCATAAGGAGAAACAAAATGACAACTACCAACAAGAAACTTTTGGACTTTATCGCAGAAGTAAAAGAACTTTGCCAACCGGATAACATTGTTTGGGTTGACGGAAGTGAGGCACAACTTGAGGCTTTTAGAGAACAAGCAGTAAAAGAAAATATTCTTATCAAGTTGAACCAAGAAAAGTTGCCTGGGTGCTATCTCCACCGCACGACCGTAAACGACGTTGCACGTGTTGAAGGAAGAACCTTTATCTGCTCCAAGAAAAAAGAAGACTCCGCTCCCATCAACAACTGGATGGAAACGGGTGAAGCAATGGCTCTTATGAACGACTTATTTAAAGGCGTTATGAAAGGAAGAACCATGTACGTTATTCCCTATTCAATGGGCGCTGTAGGAAGCAAATTCTCAAAGATTGGTATCGAACTTACCGACTCTATCTACGTTGTTCTTAACATGGCCATCATGACCAGAGTTGGAAACGCAGTATTAGAAGCACTCGGTGACGGAGATTTCATTAAGGGCTTACACTCTTATGCAGAACTTTCTGAAGAAAAGAGATACATCATGCACTTCCCCGAAGAAAACACCATTATGAGTATCAACTCTAACTACGGTGGAAACGTTCTTTTAGGTAAAAAGTGCTTTGCGCTTCGTATCGCATCTTACCTTGGCAAAACCGAAGGCTGGATGGCAGAACACATGCTTATTTTAGGAATCACCAATCCTAAGGGCGAGAAAAAATATATCGCTGCTGCATTCCCCAGTGCTTGCGGTAAAACCAACCTTGCAATGCTTATTCCCCCCAAGGCTTATCTTGAAAAGGGATATAAGATTGAATGCGTAGGCGACGATATCGCATGGATTAGAGTTGGCGAAGACGGAAGACTTTGGGCAGTTAACCCCGAAAACGGATTCTTCGGCGTTGCTCCCGGAACCAACTTAAAGTCTAACCCCAACGCATTAAAGTCTACTATGAAGAACACCATCTTCACCAACGTTGTTCAAAATCTTGACGACAACACAGTTTGGTGGGAAGGTTTAGATAAGAACCCCCCGAAGAACGCTATCGACTGGAAGGGCAATCCTTGGAACGGCGATATGAAAGATGCTGAAGGAAAGGCTATCAAGGGTGCACACCCCAACAGCCGTTTCACTGCACCTGCTATCAACTGCCCCTGTATTTCCGATCAATTCGAAGCACCTAACGGTGTTCCGCTATCTGCAATCGTATTTGGTGGAAGACGTGCTAAAACCGCTCCGCTTGTATATCAATCTAAAGATTGGAACAACGGTGTATTCGTAGGTTCAATTATGGCAAGTGAAACTACCGCTGCTGCTACCGGCGCTGTTGGTGTTGTTAGACGTGACCCAATGGCTATGCGTCCTTTCGTAGGATACAACATGGGCGACTATTTCGGACACTGGATCGAAATGGGTAAAAAGATTAAAAATCAACCCAAGATTTTCAACGTAAACTGGTTCAGAACTGACGACGAAGGCAACTTCATTTGGCCGGGATTTGGCGACAACATGCGTGTTCTCGATTGGATTATCGACCGTTGCGAAGATAAGGTAGACGCAGTTGAAACCCCCATCGGTTTCGTTCCTAAGGCAGAAGACATCAACGTTGAAGGCTTAGAAGACGTGACTACCGCAACTATCGAAGAATTACTTTCTATCGATAAAGAAAACTGGATTAAGGAAACCGAAGGTATCGAACAATTCTACGGCGAACTTACCAGAGTTCCTTCTGAACTTTACGATGAGCTTGCTAAGTTAAAGAAAAACTTATCTAAGTAATCAAAACTAAAACTAAAAAAGCACGGAGATTTCCGTGCTTTTTCTTTTACGTAAAAATTAAACCCCCACGGCTATACCGTGGGGGGTGTAGTTTTTTATAGTAGGTTTAGAGAGAAAGTAAGTCTTTTTATCGTTTCTTCTTTGCCTAAAAGTTCGGCAATCTCGGTTGCTCCGCCAGCGGTAGAAGCAAAGCCGGTAATAGCGATTCTTGCTATCCATAAAAGTGCTTGCTTTTTAATGCCGAGTGCGTTTGAAAGTTCTACGAGAGTAGAAAAGAGAGTTCCGTTTTGCCAGTCTTTTACGTCGTTTAACGTTTCGATAATCTTAGGAAGAATTTCTTTTGCAAGTTCAATCGATGCTTTTTGTTTTTCGTTTACGAAAAGATTTACGTCAAACTTTTCAAATTCTTCTAAGAAGTCTAACTTTTCAGCAATTTCGCTAAATATTTGAACGCGAGTTCTAACTAGTGCTAAAAGTTTTTCGGTATCGTATTTGCCGTAGGCTTTGCTTTGCTTTAAGAACGGCATTGCCAAGGTGGTAAATTCTTCGTTAGAGATAGCCTTGATATATTCGCCAGATAGCCATTTCATTTTGGTTTCGTCAAAGATAGAAGGCGATTTGCTAATTCCGTCTAAAGAGAAGTTTTCGATAAGTTCGGAAAGATTCATTTTCTCTACGTTAGACTTAGGACTCCAACCAAGAAGTGCAATATAGTTTACGATTGCTTCCTTGTAGTATCCTTTCTTTACGAAATCTTCGTAAGATGCGTCACCGTTTCTTTTAGAGAGTTTATGTTGAGCGTCTTTCATGATAGGGGGAAGGTGGATATAAACGGGTCTTTCCCAACCAAACGCATCGTACATAAGATTGTATTTAGGGGTAGAAGAAAGGTATTCGGTGCCACGAATAACGTGGGTAATACCCATAAGGTGATCGTCTATAACGTTTGCAAAGTTATAGGTAGGCATACCGTCACTCTTAATTAAAATGCCATCTTCAATATCTTTATAGTCTACGCTAATATCCCCGTATACTAAGTCGTGGTAAGAGCCAACGCCTTCTTTGGGAATATTTTGGCGGATAACGTACGGAACACCGTTTTTTAGGTTTTCTTCGATTTCTTCTTTAGAAAGATTTAAACAGTGCTTATCGTAGCGCATGTTTCCGTCTTCGTCTTTTAAGCCGTTAATTCTTTCGGGTGTGCAGAAACAATAGTATGCTCCGCCCCTTTCGATAAGTTCTTTTGCATATTTTGTATAAAGGTCTTTTCTTTCAGTTTGGATATAAGGGCCGTAATCACCGCCAACGTCTGGACCTTCGTCGTACATAATACCAGAGTCGCGCATGGTATCGTAAATAATTTGAACCGAGCCTTCAACGTATCTTGCAAGGTCGGTATCTTCTATACGCAAAATAAAGTCGCCACCTTGCTTTTTGGCATACAAAAAGCCGTAGAGTGCGGTTCTTAATCCACCGATGTGTAAATACCCCGTTGGGCTCGGTGCAAAACGTGTTCTTATTTTATCCATATAAAGTCTCCTTTAAAAGTGTCATAAAATTTAAAAAGTTGGGTTTACCCCCACGTAGCGGTTTATAAAACCACTTAATCTATCTTAACAAAGTTGTCAACGCTGTATTTAGCGCTTACTAAATCTAATCTATTTTCCAAACGATATGAGAAAACGTCGTTATTCGATACGATAACGTGGTCTAAAAGTTTTACGTTATGTAGAGAACATATCATTGTTAGTTGAGCGGTAGCTTTATCGTCTTGTTTACTTGGCAAGGCGCTTCCACTAGTGTGGTTATGGGCAATA
This sequence comes from uncultured Eubacteriales bacterium, assembly GCA_905211955.1. Taxonomy (GTDB): domain Bacteria; phylum Bacillota; class Clostridia; order Christensenellales; family Borkfalkiaceae; genus UBA1259. The sequence goes on from CAJMCT010000004.1 coordinate 12,183, forward strand.
ATGGCAAAGGTAGGATTATTTCTTGCTATCGCCCACATAACCGAAGGAATTTCCGCCGAAACGTTAGACTTTTTATTGTCGTCAAAGAAAGAGTGCGCAATCTTTCTATATTTATCGTCTAAGCAAATAAACATAAACTTTTCAGTAGTTAAGCGAGCAAAAAAGTCTATCAAAAACTGCTTGTAAACCCTTAAATTCAGCCACGGTTCTTTGGGTTCGCCAAGGTCGGTTGGGTGAATTTTATTAAAGATTTTACCTAAAAGGCTAACCGACGTTGCCGTTTTTATTCCAACACCACGAATAGTTGCTATATCTTCTGGCGAAGCATCGAAAACTTCTTTTAACCCACCAAAGTGATTGATTAAAAGGTGGGCTAAGTCGTTGGTGTTTCTTCTCGGTATAAAATTAAATAGCAACATCTCTAAAAGTTCGTGGTCGCAAAACGCATCGGGATTATTGAAAAATTTATTTAGCATTTTAGAGCGGTGCCCAGCGTGTAGACTTTGTTCTTCTTTCATAAAATTTATTGTATCATAAATCTAAAAAAAAAACAAAATTTTACGCAAAATTTATAACATTAAATGCAAATTCTTGCTATAATATAGGTGTAAAGACAAAAAATCACGTCTTATAGGGTTAAAAATGCAAAATAAAGAACTTTTTATTCAAACTTTATCTAAATTAATTTCGTATAAAAGCGTTAGCGCTCCCGCGGTAGATGATAAACCGTTTGGGGAAGAAAACTATAAAGCGCTTAACTTTTTCTTAGAAACAGCAAAATCTTTTGGGCTTGAAACCTATAATTACGAAAACTATATTGGTGAAGTGCGTTTAGGTGACGGTGAGGAAATTGGTATTATCGGGCATTTAGACGTTGTGCCTGCGGGTGAAGGTTGGGAAACCGATCCATTTTCCCTTACGTTAAAAGACGGCTATTATTATGGTCGTGGTGTTGGTGACGATAAACTTCCCACGCTTATGCTTTTGTTTATACTAAAAGAACTTAAAGATAGCGGTGTAAAAATTAATAAAACCCTAAGGCTTTTTGCCGGTTGCAACGAAGAAACGGGTTGGAAAGACGTTGAGTACTTTGACAAAAACTATGGATTCCCCGAATACGGGTTTTCACCCGACGGAGATTTTCCCGTAAGTTATGCCGAAAAGGGTATGGCGGTTTTAGATTTTAGTTTGCCACTATTAAAGAATTTTAAGGACGTTTTAGGCGGAACGGTAATCAATGCCGTTTGCGCAAAAGCAACGTGTACTTTTAATAATGAAGTCCCCCAAGCATTACTTGAAAAACACAAGATAATTGCTAACAAAAACACTCTTATCAGTTTAGGAAAATCGGCACACGGCTCTCACCCAGAGCAAGGCAAAAACGCAATAAAACCGCTACTTGAACTATTTTTAGATTGCGGAGAAGACGTCAAGGAAGTTTTAGAATATCTTTTCTACGACAAGGGTGGACTTTCTAAACTTTGTAGTGAGCAAGGAAACGTGACTATATCCCCCGACTTAATTTTTGAAAATCAAGGAAAACTTCATATTAAGTGTGATTTAAGATATCCTTATCCGATAGATTTTTTAGAGATTAAAAAGATTTTAGACGAGTCTAACTTAACGTATACCTACGATATAAAGCACGATACCCAATACGTCGAAAAGGACGGGGAGTTTGTCAAAACGTTAATGGGCGCATATAACGGTGTGACCGGTGAAAATATTGAGCCTGCATCTCAGTGTGGAAGCACTTTTGCAAGGGTTTTTAAAAAGGGTGTTGCCTTTGGACCGGAGTTTCCGGGCGAAATTTCCACTATTCACGAGCCAAACGAAAGGGTAAGTGAAAAAAATTTGGAAAAATCTTATGAGATATATAAAAGGGCGGTTTTTGAACTAATTAAGTAAAAAAGGTTAAAAAACGACTATTTTTTAAGCATAAATGGCGGAGTACCGAGTAGGGTACTCCGCTTGTGGTTTTAAAAAGTACGTAAAAACGTTTGAAATTTTGACTTCCTTATTATATAATGTATATTGCAAGAATATGGGCTTAAATAAAAAGGGGCAAAAAATTGTCCCAAAACACCAAACAAATACCTAAAAGAAGGGAGATGTGTAATGTTTAAATTTATTAAAAAACACCAAAAAGCAACTAAAATAACGGCGATCGTAATCCTAAGCCTTGCGGTTTTAGCGGTCGGCGCAATTTTGATTATAAATAAACTCGTAGGGGATATCAAACCGCCAGAAGAAATTTCGGCAACCGAAGACTTTGAATACGAAACCTTAGATTCTCTTAAAGAAGTTTATAGAGTTCCCGATGAAGAACTTTCGCTAAGTATCACAGACTATACGGAAAGCGATGCCTACAAGGTTTATCGCCGTGCGTATAATAACTTCTTAAACTCGGGCAACTACTACATATCCACCGAAGGCTACACTAACGCAAACGGAATTTACGTAAACATCAATAACGTAAAGAAGTTTGACGGTGTAAACTTCTTCATGCACACGAGATCACTCGCTGAAGACGGCGGTATGTTTGCACAGGCTTCTGACGGAAGCAATCGTCACTACCTTTACGTAAATAATCAGGGTGGTGCAAACTTTGCTACTGTTGAAAGACTTAATCCTTACGATGAAACCGAAGTTTTGAAAGAAAAAGTGCTTTCCGAAAAGGACTATGTTTTTAACTACGGCGCAATTCCTTACGCTTCATGCAACTATACCATTAGAGAAAACACAATTTTAAGTGCAACCCTTACCAAAGACGAAGGTACGGGGCTTTACGTTATTGCCTTTAATTTGCACCCCGTTGACTCTACCGTAAACCAAGTTAAAAACATGTACGCAGTATCAGGAACGGACGTTTCTTATGAAGATGGTTCAGTTCTTTATACCGTTTACGTAGATTCTAACTTTATGATTAGAAAAGTCACGGTGGAAGAAGAATACACCGTTAAGGCGCTCGGTGTTTCTATGGGTGCGGACGCAGGTCTTACCGACACGTATTACTACCCCGGCGAAGAAGGGTATAAACCGCTTGCCGAACACGAAAAATACGACATTTCTAACGTTCCCGTAGTTGAAAACAGCGCCGAAAAGCAAGAAATTGCAACGGCTATGTCTAATGCTATCGATAAGGTGCTTACTAATAGCGTAAATGCGGATATGAGTTTATCGGTAGACGGCAAAAAACTTTTAGACGGTAGACTTCAAGTTTTAACAAAAGATTATACGGTAATCGAACTCGAAACTACGATTGAAGGTATGAAAATTAAAGCGCATATCCAAATCAAAGCGGACGGTAGCGGAAACGTTTTATTAGACGTAGACGGAATTAAAGTTGGCTTTACGTTTAATAAACTTAGCGAATTCGTCGAAACGGTATTGATGAAAATGAATATCGATCTCGGCGGGCTTTCTATAAGTTTAGTTGGACAAATAGTTGACAACCTTGATTTTAGAGATATTATCGCAGGATTTAAAAATAGCGAAGGCACTAAGGCGGACGGCAAGTATTTATACACCGCAAACCTCAAAGAAGTTTCGAGTATTCCGCTCGATATTCCCTTCGATTTAGTCGTTAGCGACAACAAAATTGAAAGCTTTAAAATTGACAATAAAAACATTATGGGCGCGCAAATCGATCTAACGCTTACTCCGTCAAGCAAGACCGCAACCGCAACCTTAAAAGATATGGAAGCGGATAGAGCAAACGTCACGCCTATTTTATACGAAGCATTAGATTTAGTACTCGGTATTAATAATGAAAACAGTGTTGCGGGCTCGTTAGTTGCGCAATTAAAGAATAAACAATTCACGATTTTGGGTGGGGTTAACTACCTTAACACCGCAATCACTATCGAAAACGTTAAGATAGAAAACGTTGGCAATGCTACTAATCCCTTAGTGGCTTTTGAAAACGGCGACCTTAACGCAAGTATTGATTTAAAACTTGGCGAAAACACCGCTCGTTTAACTTATACGGACGGCTCGCTATACGTTGATTACAACAACGACTTATCGGTAAAAATGACCGATGAAACTATTAAATATTTACTTGATACGGTAATCGATAATTACGGTGAAATTATCGATGGCTTTAACCTTACCGAAGTTCAAGACTTGTTAGATGCTTTTGCAAACATGCAAAACGTTTCGCTCACGCAAATCGTTTCCATGATAAAAACGCTTAACGTGACCGACCAAGAAATCAATATCGGCTTAGACCTTTCTTCTTTAGATCTCGGCATGAACCAAGTAAACGTTAAACTTTATTTTGTTAACGGTCTACTTGCAGTATCGGTTAGCGCCGACGAAAAACTCACCTCAAATCTTACCTTAAACAACACCGCGTTTGACACAATAGTAGCACCTACTGGAGAATACATCGAGTTAAATGATACGAGTTTAATCGATGCAGCAATACAACTAGTAAAAGACTTCAACGTAGACGGAAGCGTAGTAAATACGTTATACAAACAAATTAGTAGTAAGCAATTCACGTTGAACGGAGATATTAGTGTAGACGGAACAACTATTACACTTAAAGATTTAAGGATAGATATTACTGACGGAATCAGCGCAAGTGGTTCTATAATACTAGGCGCGGACGAGATAAGTTTCGTATACGTAGGAGGAAACGTATACGTAAGTTATGGCGAACTTGCAAGTATTACAATGGATAAAGAAACCATTGAATACTTAATTAATGCAATACTAACGAACTACGAAGAAATCTTAAACGGCTTTAACTTAACTGAAGTACTTGATATGATAGACCAAGTAAAGGGCATGGAAGACATGAAGATAGCGGATATCTTCGGCATGCTCAAATCAATCAGTGTAGTAGACGGAGAGATTAACGTAATCGTTGATGGAACGAGTGTAGAACTTGGCGATATTGCGCTTAAACTCTTTATTAATACCGACAAGTTATTATCAGTAGACGGAACTATTGGAGAGACAAAAACTGTAAAACTTTCAGTAGATAATACTGCGTTTGATACAATCGTAGCACCTACTGGAGAATACATCGAGTTAAATGATACGAGTTTAATCGATGCAGCACTTGAAGTCTTAAAGACCATGAACAGTGAAGGAAGCGTGGCTAACACGGTTTACAAGCAGTTCAGTCAAAGATATTTCACCTTTAACGGTGAAATCAATATGGGCGACACGGTAATCACCTTACAAAATATTAGGGTAGAAAACCAAGGCGACTTAACTGATCCCGAAGGTGCGTTCAATAGTGGCGATTTAAGAATTAGCGGAACGATACTTATAGGGGCGGACGTTAAGATTGATATTACTTACGCGGACACCACGTTATATATAATGTATAACGACGAAATCGGTGCTAAGTTTGAAAGAGTGTCTCTTGATTACATCTTGCAACTTGTAATTGATAACTACGATTTAATAACTGACAAGATTGATCTATCTAACCTTGTAAACACCGAAAACGGCGAAATCAACTTTGCCGAACTTTCAATTGCGGATATATTCGGTATGCTTAAAGGCTTAACCGTGGCAAATGATACCGCAAAAATCAAACTTGACGGCTCGATTATCGGACTTGAACTAATCGAACTTGACATCTTCTTTGGTGTAAGCGGAGATATTGAACTATCTGGTGTCCTTGGAGAAAACTTTACTGCAAACGTTGCACTCTCTAACGAACAGTTTGATACGATAACTTCTCCCACTGGTGACTTTATAGATTTAAGCAACACCGCGTACGTAGACGCACTCTTAGAACTACTTAAAACGTGGGACGAAGAAGGAACTGTTGCAAACAAGATTAGCAAACAGTTAGAAGAAGTAAACTTCAATTTCTCAGGCGAAATCAATCTTGGTGGAACGATTATCACCTTGCAAAACATTAAGGTTCAAAACAGTGGCGATCCCAAAGATCCTATGAGCGCGTTCGACAACGGCTTGCTCTCGATTTCGGGAACGATATTGATTGATTCAACTGATAAGATTGATATAGTATACGTAGGCAACGTTCTATATATTTGCTATAACGATGCTATAAGGGTAAAACTTGATAGAGTATCTTTAGACGATATAGTTGCACTCGTAATGAACAACTATAAAGATATTATCGAAAGACTTAACTACTCGAACATGCTTGGTTCTATCGAAGATGCGGAAGCGCTTAAAGAAACGTCTTATGCAGACTTGTTTGCAATGATTACTAGCCTTACCGTTTCTAAGGAAACCATCAACATCCTTGTCGATGGCGGTGATATGGGCGAAATAAGTATAAACGCAGTAATAGACGAACTTGGCAACCTAATGCTTAGCGGTGCAATTGGAACTGACGGAAGCATTACGATAACTATGAATAACGACGTCACCGACACGATAGTAGCGCCGACTGATAGTTATATAGACTTCTCTAATTCTAAGTACTTAATAGAAGGCTTTGTAAACGCAATCTTAAAAGAATCGCAAGACTACTATCTATCAGGCACTGCAACGATGTTAATGCCGATAGTACTTATAGGCGATATAGAGTTAAACATTGACTTAACGGTTTCTATAAGACTTGTTGATAATGCGGATGGCGGAAAGAGCATAGAAGTTGTTTTAACCAACTCTTGTATGGATTACAGCAAGGCTAAAGGTAATGCTCAATCCTTTGTTAAGTATGGTAAAGGCACGATGATATTTAAGGACGGCAACGTTTATATCCAAAGGGAAAACTATAAATATAGCAATGGTTTATTTGGATTGGGCGCTTCGTTTAAGTCGGAAGGTACAACGTATAGAAAAGAAACCTCCGCATACTTTAGTGCAAACATGATGAAAGAAATTGGTTTCTTCTTTGGATTTACCGATACGCTTATCAACTTGCTATCTAAAGACAAGCAAATTAACGTAGAAGAATTACTAAACGATTATAGTGGAAACGAGACCACACAAACCTTTACGTTAAACGGTGGCGCAATCGATTCGGTTATGGGTGATATTACGGCTACAATCGGGCTACAAGAAGTAGACGGTAAGCGTCAACTTACCACGTTAAACGGAAACTTGCCCATATCGTTTATAAACATTGTAAATATTAGCGTCGGCTTTGCGTTTGAACATCACTTAGACCAAGGTGGTAATTATACGGAAATTGGTTTAATCGATAGTAAGTACGGCTCGCTTGAACTTTTAGACGTGACGACTACGGCGTAAAAATCAAAACAAAAAAAGGCAGTAATTTTACTGCCTTTTTGTTTTATTTGGGTTAGTCTAAGACCTTAAAAAATGCTTGCGGGTGAGAACAAACGGGGCAAGAAAGCGGGGCGGAAAGCCCGTAATGAATATGCCCACAGTTTAAGCATTGCCAAGAAACCTCTTCCTTTTTTTCAAAAACGCACTTGTTTTTTACACAGTCACGCATGATTTTATAGTCTTGTTCGTGTTGTTTTTCAATCTCGGCAACCCCGTCAAAAAGCGTTGCTATATCGGCAAAGCCTTCTTCCCTCGCCTTTTTAGAAAATTCCGCATATAAAACGGTGCGCTCGTAGTTTTCAAGGTCCATAGAGTCTTGTAAATTTTCTTGGGTGTGAGAAATACCGTGGAATAGTTTGAACCAAATTTTTGCGTGTGCCTTTTCGTTGTTGGCAAATTCGGTAAACTTGCGGTAAATTTCTTCAAACCCTTCGGTTTTTGCTTGCTCGGCGTAAAAGGTGTATTCTAAATACGCCCCTGCTTCTCTTAAAAATGCCGTCATTAGATTTTTTTGAGTTTCAGTGTCTTTTTGTTTCATAATTCCCTCGCTTTTATATAAATTATTACTGATTATTGTTCCCAAAAAAAGAAAAAACAATTCGTATGCTTGTATTTAATATTAAATTAATGTATAATAAGAAAAAAACGAGAAGGTGCAAAATGGCATTTGACGTAGAACTCGTAGGCAAAATCGGTTCGATGGCGCTAATAAACAAAGAAAATAATATATTAGACTACACCCTTATTGCAAGGCTTTCTTCCGAACTTAAGCCAGGCTATATTTGGGTCACTTCTGGTGCTGTTGAAACGGGAAGACTTGACTATATTAAAAGAACAGGGAAGGAACTTTCGGGCTCTATAGAAGACGTTAAAACCGATTACTCCGCGCAAGGTCAAGCGGTGTTAATGTCAACTTATCGCCAATACGTAGACTCTAAGTATTCGCTACGCCAAGTGCTTGTAGAACACCAACATTTTAACGACCCTATTAAAAGAGAACATTTAAAAGCAATGCTTTATCGTGCGATAGAGCAAAATGCCATTCCGATAATAAACTATAACGACGCGGTAAGCACGGAAGAAAGTAGAAGGTTTGAAATTCAGTCCTTAAAATCTAAAGAGCAACACGTTGTAGAGTGCGTGGATAACGACGAAACTGCAAGCCAAATCGCATGCTTAGTTCACGCAAAAACATTGCTTATACTAACGAGTGCGGAAGGTGTTTATCAAGACAGCACCGACCCCACCACCTTGATTAAGGAAATAAGCGGAAAAGATATATACGAAGTGTTAGATAACATTACCGCTTGCGAAAACTATTGCCATGGCGCGTCAAGGGCAGGAGCAAACGGTGCAAGGGCAAAGTTAGAGTACGTTAAAGAAGCCGTAAAGCAAGGCACTAAAGTTATAATCGCTTCGGCAAAATATTCTATCAAAGACATACTTAGCGGAAAGGCTAACGCAACGAGAATAGGCGTTAGATAGTTTCCAAAATTTAGCAGTAAAAACCCGAAAGTTCTTCGGGTTTTTTTGTATATATAAAATCAAACGAAACATAATAATATCAAGGGGGAAGTTATGAGAAACAGTAAAAAATCTAAGGCTAATGAAAAGTCTAAGTCTAAAACTACTAAAGATTGCAAGTAATGAAAAAGAAACTTTCAAAAATGAAAAGTAGTTTTGATCCAACGGGTTCATATACTGGTGTCGATATAGATGATAAGTATAGTAAACCTGTTCAAGATGCAGACGATTTGTAAAAAAAGCCTAGTTTTGAATTAGGTATTCAAAACGGTAAAAAAGTAATTTTAACCTTAAAAGACAAAAAGACAGTCAATTATTGGCAGTCTTTTTGTTTTTATATGCGCTTGACAAAAATAAAAATAAAGAATATAATAATTTCACTTTTAAGTTTTTCATACGGTCGCGGGGGCGGAGAGAAACCGTCAATGAGGAAAGTCCGAGCTTTTTAGAAACAGGGTGCCGGAGAAATCCCGGTGAAGGCGACTTTAAGGAAAGTGCAACAGAAATAAACCGCCGTTTTTTAGCGGTAAGGATGGAAAGGCGGTGTAAGAGACCACCGACCTTGCGGTAACGCAAGGTGCCATGTAAACCCCACCCGAAGCAAGATTGAAAAACCGTTTCATTAGGGAGTTTCACCGAAGCGGTTTAGGTAATATCGCTAGGGGATAACGGAGACGTTATTCGTAGATAAATGACCGTACACGACAGAACTCGGCTTATCGATTAACTTAAAAAGTACATGCGCCCCGAAAGGCTAAACCTTTCGGGGCGCTTATTTTAATCTTGCGGTTTCATTTTAGATTTAATGGTAGAAACGTAAGTCGTGGGGGACATTTTTTCGTGCTTGCAAAAAAGGCTAGTTAGGTAGTGTACCGAAGAAAGATTAAGTATATCGGCAATCTCGGTAAGCGTATATTTTTGCTCACGAAGAAGCATTTTAGTGTACTCTATGCGCTTTTTGTTTACGTATTTAGATATGCTAGTTCCCGTTTGCAACTTAAAGTTTTGGCTTAAAGTCGTACGGTTTGTGTTAAACACCGTGCAAAGTATATCTATCGAAACGTTTTTGGTAAAGTTGTTATCGATATACTCTTTTACGGGGATTTCCGCACGTGGCAAGGCTAAATCTTTTTTGAGTATCTTTTGCTCGGTTTTTCTTCTTAAACACATAATCAAAAAGATTTCTAATAGGTTTTGAATAATTTGGTCAGCACCAAACTCAAAATCTTCTTTTTTGGGCATATTTTTAAGGTTAGGAATATCATAGGGTGGCAAAAATACGTTTTGCGCTTCTTCAACGATTTTTGCAAGCATATTTTTTAGTTCTTCGTTAAGTTTTATAGGCTCTTTGGTTAAAACCGAAAAATCTCCATCCGTACTTTCAAACCCTATGATTATAACGTTTGGCGCAATACCCCCACCAATCTCAAAACGGTGCTTTGTAAAAGCAGGGTGAACTATCATTTCTTGCTTTGAAAGAGTTCCGTTATATTCGTCCGAAAAAATTGTTAAACTTCCGTTGTCAATATAAATAAGTTCGTGAAAGTTATGCTTGTCAAAAGCCGTTTTATACCCCGGTGTAAACTCAAAATATTGCACGTTTGCAAGCCTTTTAACAGTAAATTCTCTCTTAAAATTTTTCAGTTGAAATCGCATAAATTCCCCCTAAAATTTTGTTGATAAAATTGTACCAAATATTTATAAAAAAGTAAAGACAAATTTATAAAAAGGTGGTAAAATCAAGAAAAAGATAAAAAAAGGAGATTGCATTATGCAAAGAGTATGTATTCCCGATTACGAATATAAGGAAAGAATTCAAAAAGCAGCGAAGATGCTAAGAGAAAGAAATTTAGACGTTATGCTTGTCGTATCAACCGAAAGCGACTATGCAAACGCAAGATATTTTTCGGGTTTTTGGCCGTTGTTTGAAAGAGCGGGCGTAGCCATTTCAGCAAACGGAGATGCAGCGCTTATTGTTGGGCCAGAATCTGAAATTTTTGGTAAAGACTTCGGCAAGTTGGAAAAAGTTTTCGTTTTGAAAGAATTTAGAGAAAGTGCAGATCCTTCGTATCCTGAACTTACCGCAAGCAAGTTTAACGACGTGTTTAAGGCAATCGGAGTTTCAGGCGAAAACATTAGAATTGGTTTAGGGAGTTATGTTGAATGCACCCTTCCTATTTATGAAGGATTAAAAGAAAGTTATCCCAAGGCTGAAATCGTTAAGTGCAACGATATTATGGTAAATCTTCGTAAAATAAAAAGCGAAAACGAACTTGCTTGTATTAAAGAAGGTTTCCGTATTATAGAACTTGCTACCGATGAAGTTATTAAAAATTTACGTCCGGGTGTCACTGAACTTCAAATGGTAGGTATTGCTGAACGCGTAATTTACGAAAACGGCGCTGAATACGAAGGTCTTCCTATGTACGTTTTCTCTGAAGATAGTACTCGCCACGCAATCTCTCGTTCAAGATATAGAGAAATTAAAAAGGGCGATATAGTTCAACTTAACTTATCGGCAAAAATAGACGGTTATTCACCGAGTATCGGTCTCCCCGTAATTATGGGCAAGTTAGAAGGCGAAAGAAGGGAACTCGTAGAATTTTGCCGTAAAATGCACGAATGGACCTGCAACGAAATTAAAGCAGGCGTATATGCTAGCGACGTCGCTAAAAAGTTCTATCAAATGTACGTTGACGCAGGATATAAAAACAACTACGTTTACGGACCCTGCCACGGTACCGGTATGATTGAAGTTGAAGCACCTTGGATGGAAACTTCTTCTGATTATAAGTTAGAAAAGAACATGACTTTCCAAGTAGATACCTTTATTTCAGGACCTACCTTTGGTTGCAGATGGGAAAAGGGTATTGCCGTTAAAGAAAACGGAATTGAAAGTTATACCGATTACTTAAAGAAAGGCATTATTGAGTTAGAGTTCTAATATGAAAAGTTTAGGAAAAAAAGTTTGGATAATTCCCGATTGCGAACTTCCCCCAGAAGGCGAAGGAGTATTAAAAGGGCACGAAAGCGTGGTTATCGTTAACGACACCAACAAAACGGCAAAGATAAAAGTAAAATTGTTCTTTACGGATAAGCCCGTTTATGATAAAATCGTATGGGAAGTAAAACCGCAGTCGGTTAGGTGTTTTAGAATGAACAATCTTAACGATATGTGCGGATACGACGTGGAAAAAGAAACCCAATACGCAATGAAACTTGTATCCGATAGGAAAATCGTCGTTCAGTACGGAAGATTAGATAACAGGCAATTAAACCTTGCTTACTACACCACGATGGCGTATTGATTAAAGGAGAATTTATGAGTTTTAATTTAGACCACTCTTTTCCGAGAGAAACCAATTACGTAAAAGAACGTAATATTCCGTTAGTAATAGTAGGCGGAACGGTTGAATATCACGGTCCGCACTGTTCTTACGGGTGTGACACTTTGGTTGCCGAAGGCTTGATAAAAAAACTTGCTGAAAAAAAGGAAATCATGGTTGCGCCAACCATTTCTTATAGCCCGTCTAGTTATGCCGTTGGCGATAGAAAAAGCGGAACGGTTCACGTTCCCGAACGCGCGTTTGAAGACTACGTTTACTACGTTTTCAAAAGCCTATTATATGCAGGGCATAAAAACATTTACGTAGTAATTCATCACCAATTCGAAAACGAAAGCGAAATGCCAATGACTCTTTGCTATCGTACCGCTGCAAAAAGGGCTACTATGGAATACTTAGAAGAAACTTTGGGCGAAGGTTGGTGGGGTAGTGAAAACTACGCAAATTACTATGAGCAGTTAGAAGGCGCAAACAATCCTTTCAACTGGATAAAAGTAATTCCCACAATGAGTACTAGCGTTCAACAATCTACCGGATACGACCACGCAGGAAAATACGAAAGTTCTATTTTAATGGCGCTTTACCCCGACTGCGTAAAACTTGATAGAATAGACGATATTAAGCATTGGTTTACTTTATCCGCAAAAGAAGCATCAGTAGAAATTGGAAACGAAATGGTAGAAAAATCTCTTGAATACTTAATGCAAGCAATTAAATAAAACACGATAAAACAAAAAAAGAGCCTAAATTTAGGCTCTTTTAGTTTTTAAAAATTATTTTTTAAGGTATACCATTAAGACGGCGACGTCGGCGGGGGAAACACCCGAAATTCTTCCTGCTTGTCCTAAGTTTTTGGGGCGAATTTTATCTAACTTTTGTCTTGCTTCTATTCTTAAACCCTTAATGGACAAGTAGTCGATATTGTCCGGCAATACTTTTTCTTCAAGTTTTAAGGCTTTTTCTATTTGTTCTTGTTCTTTTTTTAGATAGCCTTGGTATTTTGCGTCCGTTTCAACCGTTTCTAAAATTTGCGGATCTATATCAGTAAAACCGCCAAAGGTTTCAATAATTTCTTTTAATGAAATTCCGCGTCTTATAATATCCCCCTTAGTTATTCCTGCATTGGGCATAGGGAAGCCGTGTTTTTCTAAAATAGGGTAGGCTTCTATCGGGCGCATATGTTTATTTATAAGTTCGGTTGCTTTTTTATAGTCTTCAACTCTTTTAAGATAAACCGCGTACCTATCGTCTTTTACAAGCCCTGCTTGTCTTCCGATTTCAGTAAGTCTAAAATCGGGGTTGTCTTGTCTTAAAACAAGTCTATATTCGGCACGGCTAGTCATCATACGGTAAGGCTCGTTAGTGCCCTTGGTGACTAAGTCGTCTATAAGCACGCCTATATAAGAAGAATCTCTAGTTAAAACGATAGGCTCTTTTCCGCGCATTTTAAGTGAAGCGTTAAGCCCTGCAATAAGACCTTGGGCGGCGGCTTCTTCATATCCGCTAGTGCCGTTAATTTGCCCTGCGGTAAATATGCCTTCAATCTTTTTAAACTCTAATGAAGGGTAAAGGTCGAGCGAATTTATGCAGTCGTATTCAATCGCGTATGCGTAGCGCATAATCTCGCAGTTTTCAAGCCCTGCTACCGTGCGGTACATTTCCTTTTGAACGTCGTGCGGAAGGGAAGTTGAAAGACCTTGAATATACATCTCGTTAGTATCACCACCTTCAGGCTCGATAAATAGTTGGTGGCGGTCTTTATCCGAAAATCTAACAACTTTATCTTCAATAGACGGGCAGTATCTCGGCCCCGTACCCTTAATCATACCAGAGTATAGGGGAGAGCGGTGTAAGTTTGCTCTAATAATTTCGTGCGTTTTCTCGTTGGTGTAGGTAAGATAGCAAGGACGTTGTTTTTCGGGGACGCCATTTGTCATATAACTAAACGGATAAATATCCGTTTCGCCCGGTTGAATTTCAAGCTTAGAGTAGTCTATCGTTCTGCCGTCTACACGCGCAGGCGTACCCGTCTTAAAGCGTCTTATTTCAAAACCTAAGTCCA